>SLED01000413.1 GCA_007124945.1 Salinibacteraceae bacterium
ATCGACGCCGTCCGCATTATGTTGCGCTCCAGCCCGTCATCGGCATCCTGCTCCGCCTGCAACATCTCAATCAGCGATTGATTGTGCAGTGCCTGCGTGTTTTCATATGCCGCCCAGGCCGAATTCTCGTGCGAGCGGATGCGTACCGCCATCGCCGGTGCGGGAAGCTGTGCGTTCATCTCGGCTGAATCACCGTCTGCCACGATAAGATCGTGGGAGAGCAGAATCTCTCCCCGCCGCGATACAATAAGCGGATACATTCCGCGGCCGGGCGCCTCAATGGACATGCTGAAGCTCCCCTGGCTATCCGTCACCGCAAAACCAAGGGTATCAGGTACGCCTTCCGCATCCTGCATTACCAGCACTTCAAACCCACGGTAGTCCTCCGTCTCATCTACCTCTGGATCGACGGTGAGCCGGCCTTCCAGATAGCTCTGTACCTGTGCCTCGGCTGGTACCACCCAAAGCAACATCACCACAGCAAGGGTGGCGCTCCAAATCGAAAAATACTGTATCCTATCCTTCATTCGAATATCAATTAGTTTAGGCAGGCTCAAGAAGTGGCTTTTTCCTTCTTCGCCTTGAGTTTTTCTTTAAGCAAACGACGTACAATTTTAGGATCGGGCGCCCCCTGAAAGCGCTGCATCACTTGCCCGATGAAATAGCCGAGCAGTCCCTCCTTGCCACCAAGATATTGTTTAACCTGCTCCTTATTCTCCCGCAGAACCCGATTCACCACCGGTTCGATCGCCCGCTCGTCAATAACCTGCACGAGGTTTTCCTTTTTAGCGATCTGCTCCGGCGAGCGATCGTCGGAGAGCATTTTCTCGAAGATCTTTTGGGCCGCTGAAGAGCCCACTGTATCATTCAGACGCAGATACACGAGCTCGGCCAGTCGTTTGGGCTCAATCGGGAAATCGTCCACGCCCTGCTCCTGCTCCTTCAGCACGCGCAGTACCTCAGTCATAACCATGTTGGAGACCGCCTTGGCCTGCGCTCGGGTATTGCCTCCCTTGGTACGCTTGAAAAGATAGTCGAGCGTCTTCTCAAAATAATCGGCGACTGCGCGCTCTTCCGTCAGCACCTCCGCGTCATAGACCGGTAGCCCCAGATCTTCCACGAAGCGCTCCCTGCGCTCCTCTGGCATTTCCGGTAGCTCCGCACGAACGCCCTTCAGAAGCTCCTCGGTGATGACCACGGGTGTCAGATCCGGGTCGGGGAAGTAGCGGTAATCGTGCGCTTCTTCCTTCGACCGCATAGAGCGTGTTTCCCCTTTGTCAGCGTCCCACAGCAGCGTCTCCTGCACTACTTCCTCCTGCACTTCCAGCAGGCGCACCTGCCGATCGATCTCGTAGGCCAGCGCCCGCTCCACATTCCGGAACGAGTTCATATTCTTGACTTCCGTCTTCGTCCCGAACCCACGCGACCCACGACGCCGAACCGACACGTTCGCATCGCAGCGGAGTGAGCCCTCCTCCATGTTGCCATCGCAGATATCCAGGTAGCGAACCAGCTGCCGGATCTTCTTCAGATATAGATACGCCTCCCGCGGCGTTCGCATATCCGGCTCCGAGACAATTTCAAGCAGTGGTACCCCACACCGGTTGAAATCCAGACGGGTGTGATTCGGTTGATCGTGCACGGATTTACCCGCGTCTTCCTCCATGTGGATGCGCGTGATGCCGATCCGCTTGGTAGTCGGCTCCCCGTCATCCTCAGAGTCCATTACGATTTCCACGTACCCATCATAACAGACGGGCGTGGCAAACTGCGATATCTGATAGCCTTTGGGTAGATCCGGGTAGAAGTAGTGTTTGCGCGCAAACACCGATCGCTCGGCTATCTCACTATTGGTAGCCAGCCCCATACGTACGGCAAACTCCAGCACGCGCCTGTTAAAAACGGGCAGCGTTCCGGGATGGCCAAGGCTTACAGGATCGACGTTTGTATTGGGATCTGCACCAAATGCAGTAGATTCCGGACTGAAAATCTTAGCCGCGGTTTGGAGTTGACAGTGAACTTCCAAACCAATGACTGCTTCGTACGGCGTGTGGAGCATGTGGGCCAACAACTTACGATATGACGGCAAAAACGGGTTTCTCCAAAATTACGCCGGATGTACCGGAGCCTGTGCCAAAAGTTCGGAATCAACTCACGCTGCCGTGCCGAATTTATCCAGAATCTCCGAGGTATGCTCGCCGGTCTTCGGCCGCTTGAATACATGCCGGATAACGCCGTCCTCGTCGATCAGAAATGTAGTCCGTTTAATGCCCATAAACTTATTTCCGAACATCGACTTTTCGGCCCATACACCGTAATCTGTGAGGATTTCCTTCTCCGTATCCGCAATTAGGGGAAAGGGAAGATCGTGTTTTTCTGCGAACGCCTCATGCGACTCCTCATCGTCGGCAGAAACGCCAACTACGGCGATGCCGGCTGCCTTTAACTCTTCAAAGCCATCGCGCAGGTTGCACGCCTGCTTCGTGCATCCCGGTGTGTCATCTTTCGGGTAGAAGTACAGAGCGACTTTTTGCCCCTCAAAGTCCTGGAGAGAAACGGTTGCTCCGGTCTGCGTAACACCAGAAAAGTCGGGGGCCTGATTGCCCACTTCGGGCATGGTTGCTTTCGACATACGATCGTGAGCTTCAGTGTTGGTGGATTTGCGACGCGGCAGTCCTTAGCCGCTGGGCGCCTGAATGGTTCCTGGGGATGATGCCCGGCCATTCCTGGAATTTTGGTGGAGGCCAAATGATCTGCCCGTAGACACGGACCCATTCGAGTTTCTGTCTGTTGGGAGCCTCGATTTTTGCTGCACCGTACTTTCATCACTTTGCATGGCCAACAAATGGATTTACCCCGCTCCAGCGGACTGCTGCTGCACGTCACGTCTCTCCCGTCCCGGTTTGGTATCGGTGATCTCGGACCGGCCGCCTATCGATTTGTTGACTTTCTTGAGCAAGCGGAACAGCGCTACTGGCAGGTGTTGCCGCTTGGACCGGTAGGATTTGGTTCCTCTCCTTATGCGAGCCCGTCTACTTTCGCGGGGAATCCTGCACTCATCAGTCCTGAGCTGCTCGCTGAGGACCGGTTGCTCAACAGCACCGATATTGATGCGCTTAAGATTAAACCTACCGACGCTGTAGATTTTGGGGATGCGTACGAACGCAAAACGCGAGCGCTGCGCCAGGCTTTCCGCCGATTTAACGAAGGGGAAGCACCGCGGCTGCGCGAAGACTTTTCAGAATTTTGCGCCGAAGAATCCTTCTGGCTGGAGGATTTCGCTCTCTTTACAGCCTTGAAGCACGCCCACAACCAACAGGCGTGGACCACGTGGGCACCCGAATATGCGCGGCGGGACGAGGCAGCGCTCAGGCGCTTTCGAGCAGAAAACGGAGATGAGTTGCGTTTCCACAAGTTCAATCAATTCCTGTTCGACCGGCAATGGGGGCGACTTCGCGCGTACTGCCACGATCGTAACGTCGAGATCTTTGGCGATCTACCCATTTACGTAGCCCATGATAGCGCGGACGTGTGGAGCAACCAGGAGCTGTTTCACCTTGATGAAGACGGGCACGCCACCGTCGTTGCCGGCGTGCCACCCGATTATTTTAGCGAAACCGGCCAGCGCTGGGGAAATCCTCTCTACCGCTGGGAGGTGATGAAGAAACAGAATTATCGCTGGTGGCAGGCCCGTCTGCGTTCGATATTTCAGCGCGTTGACCTTATCCGCCTCGATCACTTCCGTGGCTTTGCTGGCTACTGGGAGATCCCGGGCAACGAGGAAACGGCCGAGAATGGTCGCTGGGTAGAGGGCCCGGGCGCGCACTTCTTCGAGACCATTCGGAAGTCACTGGGCGATCTTCCTATTGTAGCGGAAGACCTTGGCATTATTACTGAGGATGTGCGCGAGCTCATGCACCGCTTCGAGTTCCCCGGCATGGTGGTGCTTCAGTTTGCGTTCGATGGAAACACGAGCAGCATCTTCCTCCCTCACAACTACAAACAAAACACCGTAGCCTACACGGGCACCCACGATAACGATACACTGATGGGCTGGTGGCACACCGAGAACAGCACGCGGGACGCCGAAGCCGTCCGCCGTGCCCGGAAATATGCGTGCGAATATCTGCAGATTGACGACGCAAAGAACGCGACGACCTGGCCGTTTATCCGGTCACTGATGCAATCCAGCGCAAGACTGACGCTGATACCTGTACCCGACCTGCTACAGCTCGGTAGCGAAGCCCGGATGAATACCCCGGGCGAAGCTGAAGGTAACTGGGAGTGGCGCATGCAGCCCGGAGCGCTCACGGACGAGATCGCGCATCGCCTACAGTCGCTCACCCGCCTCTTTGGGCGCGGACACAACGCTGATCCATTCATCTAATTCCACCCCCGATGCTGCCACGATACGCCTCGCGTCCGTCACCGGGAGCCATTGTCGACAACGGCCAAACCCATTTCTCCGTCTGGGCGCCGAAGGCATCGACCGTTGAACTCGTCCTTCATCCGGAGTCCGCGCAGCGCGTCGAAACGCTTTCCCGCAACACCGAGGGCTACTTCACCGCCACGCTGGAGCACGCGCCCGCCGGGACGCGCTACGGCTTCCGGATGGATGACGGTCCCCTCTTCCCCGATCCTGCCTCGCGCTTCCAACCCGACGGCGTGCATGGCTCTTCCGTCGTCGTCGACCCCAGCTTTGCCTGGTCCGATCAAAGCTGGCACGGGTTGCCGCTGGAGGAGCTCGTGCTCTATGAGCTGCACATTGGCACCTTTTCCGATGCAGGTACCTACGATGGCGTGCGACGCAAGCTCGGGTACCTGAAAGACCTCGGCGTTACTGCCATTGAACTGCTCCCCGTAGCCGACTTCCCTGGACGGTGGAACTGGGGATATGACCATGCCGCACTCTTTGCCCCGTCCCGTGCCTACGGAACACCGGACGACCTGCGCAGACTCGTCGACGAGGCGCACGCGGAAGGGATCGCGGTTTTTCTGGACGTCATCTACAATCATCTGGGGCCCGACGGCGCGTACGTCGCTGCGTTCGCCCCCATGTTCACAGACCGGCACACAACCCCCTGGGGGCCGGCCATCAACCTGGACGACACACATTCAGAGGGTGTACGACACTTTCTCCTGGACAACGCGCGGTACTGGTTCGAAGAGTACCATATTGATGGATTTCGGCTGGATGCCATTCAGACTATCTACGACGACTCAGAACCACACTTTCTGGCTGAGCTTGCTTCGCTTGCATGCGCTGTCGAAGGGCATGAGCGCCTCCTCATCGCGGAGGACGACCGCAACCTGAATACGGTTATCCTGCCGCAATCGGCCGGGGGGTACGGTCTGGACGGCATGTGGACCGAAGATTTTAACCACACCGTACGCACCGTAACCGCGGGCACCGAGGGTGGAATGTTTGAACCGTATCAAGAGCTCTATGCGCCGGAGCTCGCCTATATCATCAACAACGGCTGGTACTACGACGGAAAGAAAACGCCGGATGGGCAGCCACTTGGCACCTCAGCCGATGCCATTGAGCTCCAGCAGTGCGTGGTCTACATACAAAACCACGACCAGGTGGGTAACCGACCCTACGGCGAACGACTCAACCATGACATTCCGCTTCATTTGTACCGGGCCGTCTCCGCCCTCCACCTCTTCCTTCCCCACACTCCACTGCTCTTCATGGGTCAGGAATGGGCAGCCTCCAGCCCGTTTCAATTTTTTACCGATCATCACGAGGAACTCGGAAGAAAGGTTACCGCGGGACGCAGGCGCGAGCAGAAGCACGTGGCCGGCTACGATGGGCCGGGACCCGATCCGCAGGATCCTGCAACGAAGAGACGCAGCCACCTGCGCTGGGAGGAGGCGTCGTCGGATCGCCACGCCCGCACGCTCAATCTCTACCGCGCGCTACTTGAAATCAGGCCTGAACTCGCCGGCGATGTGGTTGCTACACCCCACGGCACACACGGACTCACGGTCAGCCGCGGCGCCACCACCCTCTACATCGCACTGAAGGGCGATCTTACCCTACCCGCGAAGCAGGAAGGCAGGCCTATCCTGCATACTGAAGAAGAGCGCTTCGCGACCAAGCCGACGGCCCCTGAACTCTCCGGCGACGCGATCTACTTCCACCGTGCTGCAGCACTACTGATGGAGAGCGTATAGTTAGCGTTCTGCCCGGGCGTAACGCCAGCCGGTTGCAGAACACACAGTATCAACGCTCGCCACTATACTCCATCAGCGATCCCCCACTGTGAACGAACAGGCTATAATAGCTGGTGATCGAAAGGCCTTTGAGGAGATGGTTCGTGAGGAAAGCTCCCGGCTATACCACGTAATTCTCCGAATTGTAAAGGATAAAGATGAGGCCGAAAGCATTATGCAGGAAACCTTCCTGCAGGCTTACAAAAGTATGGACAGTTTTCGAGGAGACTCGAAGCTTTCCACCTGGCTCATCGGCATCGGTATAAACCTTGCGCGCTCCTCCCGCCGAAAAACCTCTCGTTATGAAACGATGGGCGAGGAGGATATGGAACGCCTCCAGCCCAGCTTTCGCATGGGCGGATACACGCAGGAATATAAACCATGGCGACCTGATAAGACAGCTGAAAAATCACAGCGACGCGAGATCATACACCGGGCTATCGATAAGCTCTCTGACACCTATCGAGAAATTATCATTTTGCGCGATATAGAACAGCTCAGCACTTCCGAGGCCGCGGAAGCGCTCGATATCTCCGAAGGCGCCGCCCGGGTTCGCCTGCATCGCGCCCGACAGGCCCTTCGTGCCCTCCTGGACGATTACTTCGGTAACGAATAATGAACTTCCTTACCCGGCTCCGACGCCGCTTCATGCTCACCTGCGAGGATGTAAACGAATTCCTCGTCGATTACTTCGATGGGCGCCTCGATGAGTCGATGCGAGAGCGTTTCGAACGGCACATCGACTCCTGCGAATCGTGCCAGGCCTTCATCGATCAGTACGAGAAAACCATGGCATTTCTACGGGAAGATCGCGTAGAGGAAGAGGTCCCAGAGGAACTCGTCGAGCGCACGCTCATCTTTCTGCGCGAGGAACTCGACAGTTAACTTGCAGGATCTATTACCTGATGCGGAAAGCCAGCTTCGCCTCCCGAGGCTCAACCATTGCTGTTGTGGGTGCCGGTGTTATTGGCCTGACGACGGCTATTCGTCTGCTGGAGGCGGGCTTTGATGTAACCGTGCTCTCGCGCGATCATCCCACAGAAACAGTATCTGCGGTTGCAGCAGCTTACTGGCACCCTTTTGCTGTGGCACCAGAGCACCGCGTGCTTCCCTGGGCGCGAACCACGTACCGCATCTCGCGTCGCTTAGCCACCGACCCATCGTCTGGCGTTAGCTTTAAGCCCCTACGTAAATATTACCCTGCAGGTGAAGCCAATACGTATTGGATGAACGCGGCTGGCGGATACCACCGGCTCCCTCCGGAAGTCCTGCCGGAAGGGGCTACCGAAGGGTACGAACTCAACGTTCCCGTGATGGACTCAAGCCGCTTCGTGCCTTTCCTCGTCACATGGGTTGAAGACCTCGGTGGGGCCATCAGTCTGGAAGAGGTCGAATCGCTCGCGAGCCTTTCAGGCAGGTTCGACCTCGTGGTAAACTGCGCCGGGTTGGGTGCGCGGCACCTCGCAGAAGACACCTCTGTCGCTCCCATTCGCGGACAGGTCCTGCGGGTTTCCAACCCTGATCAACTTGAGCCGACCGTGATATCGTTCGATGTGGGGTGGGAGAAAACGTATATCGTGCCGCGCGTATCGGACTGCATACTTGGTGGCACCGCCCATAGCGATTCGTGGGATAGGCAGCCCTCCGCTGCCCAGACAGAGGAGATATTGGAGCGATGTGCGCGGCTGCAACCAGCGCTAAAGAACGCAGAAATACACGAAGTCCTCGTTGGGCTCCGGCCATCACGGCCCGAAATAAGGCTCACCCTGGAAGAGCAGCAGTGGGGAGTCCCGGTGATTCATAACTACGGGCACGGGGGCGCGGGATACACGGTGTGCTGGGGCTGCGCATCGGCCGCGCTGTCAGAAACACTGCGCATCAGCGGGATACCGTAAAAATTATCGCACGGTAGAAGCGCGCAGAACAACACAACCGAAGCCCGGCACTACCAGTGACGTCCCCGGCGACCATTCCACTTTCTTCAGTCGCTCCTCCGGGGCAATCTCTACAGTCCACTCCGCCCGCTGACCACGCACCGCGATCGGCAAGGTAAACGTCGTCTCCGTGTCCGTCGTGTTGAAGAGCAATAGAAACGTATCATCTGTGGACTGCGGCAGACCCATCGGATCGGTTTCCGGAATTGCCTTGACGTGAAGCAGGAGCCCGAACGCGTGCGTCGAATGGCTCTGCCAGTCTTTATCGTCCATTTCACGTCCGGACGGGTGCCACCAGAAGGCGTCGCGGATGCCAGTGATGCCCGCCTTCCCTGTCAAAAAGTTGGATCGCCTGAACGTAGGGTGCTTCTTGCGAAAGGCGATGACCTCTTTCACGAAGTCGAGGAAACTACGCTGCCGTTCGTCCAGCTTCCAGTTGAGCCAGTTAAAGTCATTATCCTGGCAGTACGTGTTGTTGTTACCTCCTTTACTGTGAGACAGCTCATCCCCAGCCAGGATCATCGGGATTCCCTGCGACAGCAGCAGCGTTGTAATCAGGCTCCGCTTGCGCGTCTCCCGCAGCTTCACAATTTCGGGATCACGCGTAGGACCTTCCACCCCTGCGTTGGAGCTGTGGTTGTTATTATTTCCATCCCGGTTATCCTCTCCGTTGGCATGATTGTGCTTTCGACAGTAGCTTACCAAATCCTGTAGCGTAAATCCGTCGTGCGCCGTGATGAAGTTGACCGAGGCGGTGGGGCGCCGGTAGTCCTTCTGGTAGAGATCGCTGGATCCCGATATTCTGGTAGCGAATTCACCATTTACGCCAGAATCCCCGCGCCAGAACCGTCGAACAGCATCGCGATACTTGCCATTCCATTCAGACCACGGCCACTCGAAATTGCCGACCTGATATCCGTTCGGGCCAATATCCCATGGCTCAGCAATCAGCTTTACCTGCTTTAGCACTGGGTCCTGTCTGATGGCGGTCATCAAGGGCCCGTTCATGTCGATACGGTGGGGCTGCCGTGCAAGGCTCGACATCAAATCAAACCGGAAGCCATCCACATGCATCTCCTCCACCCAGTACCGGAGACTATCCATCACCAGCTTGACTGAATATGGGTGGTCGGCACGCAGGGTGTTGCCGGTTCCGGTGTAATTGGCCGTATGTCGGTCTGATTCCTGAGATGGGGTGTAGTACGCCTTATTGTCGAACCCTCGCAAGGACAGCGTTGGGCCTCGTTCGCTACCCTCCGCGGTATGATTGTAGACGACATCAAGTAATACCTCGAGGCCAGCCTCGTGAAGGCGCCGGACCATCTCTTTAAATTCGTTTATTTCATCGCCGGGGCCGCCGGCCCGGTACTCGGGCTCCGGGGCAAAAAAGGAGATTGAATTGTATCCCCAGTGGTTTTTCAACCCTCGTTCGACGAGGAAACGGTTGTGAACCTTTGCGTGAACCGGCAACAGCTCTACCGCCGTGATGCCCAAATCCAAAAGATGTTCAATTACGGGATCGGAGGCCAGACCCAGGTACGTGCCTCGAAGGTGAGGCGGGACGTCAGGGTGGCGCATAGTGAGGTCCTTGACGTGCATCTCATAAATGATGGTTTCATCCAGCGAGGTTCCGGGGCGCTCGTCCCCCTTCCAGTCAAAGGGCGTCGGCTCCATTAACAGACCCAGCGGGGCGTACGGGGCGCTATCCTCCTGGCTATACGAGAGATCTCGCTCCTCAGACGAAATATCATATCCGTAGAGGGCATCGTCCCACCTGAGCCGGCGTCCAATAGCCCTTGCATACGGGTCGAGCAATACTTTATTTGGGTTGAATCGATGCCCCTCCTCCGGCTCATACGGGCCGTAGACTCGAAAGCCGTACAAAACGTTGGCTGGCAGGTCCCGAATAGCACCGTGCCAGATTGGACCCGTCCTTTCCACCAGTTCGTGAGTCTCGCTGGGAAATTTGGCCGACGCATCCTCAAAAATGACAAGCTCAACGCCTTCCGCATGTTGACTGAAGACAGCCACATTCGTAAGCTCATCCTGCCGATGCACCCCCAGGGGGGAAGGATGGCCCGGATATACCGTGCGTTTCTTTTCCGCAACGGATGTATGCATAAGTGATAGCAAGGGAAACACAAAGTGCTAATGACAAGGACTACTACAAAACTCGACGTTTGAGCTTAACGCACGGGCGCCGTACGTGGGTAGAGCCGCACGATAAACCGCTACAGTCATGTTTCAAAAATGAGGCGCTTGGGGCGCCTGCCTGATGCAAGTATGCGCGATTGGCTAAAAACGGCCAATACAAATCTTTACAGTGAAGAGTATCGGAGCGCTGTAGCTTGACTGAAGCGCTCCCTAAGGTAGACTTACTAATTTCCGGATGCAAACGAATACGAACATGCCCACTCCTTCCCGCACCACGGGTATCGCACCAGAAACCATCGAATCATCGCCGCCAGACGAATGGTCGCGCGTTGTTATCACGTCTGTGGAGCCCTCCGTTGACGGCGGGGCATGGCCAGTTAAGCGATCGCTCGGGGAAAAGCTCATTGTTTCAGCGGGCGTCATCACCGATGGGCATGATCACTGCGCAGCAGAACTCTGTTTTAAGCACGAGGACGATGATGCGTACACACGTATTCGGATGCGGGAGGAACACAGCAATACATTCGTTGCAGAAATCGAGCCAGATAAGCTGGGGCGATACACGTATTTCGTGCGTGCCTGGGTAGACGCCTTCGGCACGTGGCGAGATGAGTTTGGCCGCCGGGTCAAAGGCGGGGAGGATGAGAACGAATTACAGGTGGAACTGCAGGTAGGTGCAGAGCTTCTGAGGCGCGCCGAACAACAGGCGAGCGGTGAGGATAAAGAACGGCTCTCCGGTTATGCCGACGATTTTGAAGAGGGGCGGATTCAACGGGCGCTGACTGATGAGGTAGTAGCGCTGGCGCGCCGGCATGACCCTCAGACCAACGCCCGCACAAGCGAGCAGCTTCTTCTGGAGGTGGATCCAGAACACGCCCGGTTCTGTGCCTGGTATGAGTTCTTTCCGCGCTCGGCCGGTGAGAATGGCGAACACGCCACACTGGATCAGGCCGCAGAGCGCCTACCCCGCATCAAGGACCTCGGATTCGACATCGTCTACCTGCCTCCCGTTCATCCGATTGGTGAGACGCACCGGAAAGGCAAGGATAACGCCCCGGATGCTCAACCCGGTGATCCTGGAAGCCCCTGGGCAATCGGTGGCAAGCTGGCTGACGGCACGCTGGGTGGCCACAAGTCTGTCCACCCCGACCTGGGCGGCATCGAAGCCTTCGACCGGTTTGTGAAACGCGCAGAAGCACTGGACCTGCGGGTTGCTATTGATATCGCTTTTCAGGCATCGCCCGATCATCCCTACGTGCAGGACCATCCCGAGTGGTTTAACCAGCGACCGGACGGCTCCATCCGCTACGCCGAAAATCCTCCGAAGAAATACCAGGACGTGTATCCGTTTGACTTCACCACCAGCGAATACAAGGCGCTGTGGACCGAGCTGAAGAGCGTCTTCGAATTCTGGATCGACCACGGTGTGCGTATCTTTCGTGTAGATAACCCCCATACTAAACCGCTCGCCTTCTGGAAATGGTGTCTGGGGAATCTTCGAGAGAATCATCCCGACCTGGTCTTCCTCTCCGAGGCCTTCACGCGTCCCCGCATGATGTATGCGCTCGCAAAACTGGGATTCAACAACTCCTACACCTATTTCACCTGGCGAAACACGAAGGAAGAGCTCACCACGTACGTACATGAGCTTTATCACACGGACGTGGCGGAGTTCTTCAGACCAAATTTCTGGCCCAATACGCCGGATATCCTCCACGACCACCTCGTTCATGGAGGCCGGCCGGCTCACGTCTCACGACTTGTACTGGCAGCCACGCTGTCCTCCGCCTATGGACTTTACGGCCCTCCCTACGAGCACATCGACAACAACCAGCACCCAGAGCGCGAGGAGTATGCAAACAACGAGAAGTATGAAGTTCGCACATGGAATTGGAACGATCCGAACTCGCTCCAACCTATGATTCGTAGGGTAAATGCTATCCGTAAGAAGCATCCAGCGCTTCAGCATATGCGCAACATACAGGTGCACGACACAGATAATGGCCATCTGCTCGCGTATTCCAAAATGCACGGAGACGACCTGATTATCTGTGTCGTCAACCTCGACCCGCATCACGCGCAGGAGGGCTGGGTACATCTTCCGCTCGACAAGCTCGGGCTTTCCGAAGAACAACCGTTTGGGGTGCACGATTTGCTCGGCGACGAGCGCTACGTGTGGCAGGGCCGAGACAACTATGTCCGGCTCGACCCCCACGTGCTGCCTGCTCACATCTTCTCGGTTGAGCCGTTCAACTGATCTATCACATCGCAAACATAAATCGCTATAATGCCAGCGAACTTCCTCGACGACCCGTACTGGTACAAGGATGCAGTTATCTATGAACTGCACGTGCGGTCCTTTTTCGACGCCAACAATGACGGGTACGGCGACTTTGCCGGGCTCCGGGAGAAGCTGCCTTATCTGGAATCGCTGGGTGTAAATACGCTCTGGTTGTTGCCCTTCCTGGAAAGCCCGCTCCGGGATGATGGCTACGACATCGCCGACTACTATCGCGTCTTGCCCGTTCATGGAGATTTGCACGACGTGCGGGCATTCATGGAAGAGGCGAACGACCGCGGCATGCGGGTGATCACGGAGCTGGTGTTAAACCACACCTCCGATCAACACCCGTGGTTTCAGGAAGCACGCGACCCATCGTCGGAGAAGCACGATTGGTACGTATGGAGTGAAACCACGGACAAGTATGAGGATGCCCGGATAATCTTTACCGACACCGAGGTTTCCAACTGGTCGTGGGATCAGAAGGCACAGAAATACTATTGGCACCGGTTCTTCAGCCACCAGCCTGACCTTAATTACGACAACCCGGCCGTACGCGAGGCCATGAAGCGCGTCATGTTCTTCTGGTTCGATATGGGTGTGGATGGGCTGCGGCTCGACGCGGTCCCCTATCTTTTTGAACGGGAGGGCACCAACTGCGAGAATCTACCAGAGACGCTGGACTACATTAAGGAACTCCGCACCGCCGTCGACGAGCGGTATGGACCGGGGAAAGTCCTGTTGGCCGAGGCAAATCAATGGCCGGAAGATACGCTCCCGTACTTCGGTGAGGAAACTGAGGATGAGGACGGAAACGTTCGTAGCACGGGCGTACAAATGGCCTTCAACTTCCCGATAATGCCGCGGATGTTCATGTCGCTGCGCCGGGAGAACCGCCGGCCGCTTGTGGAAATGCTGGAGCTCACAAAAGACATCCCG
>SLED01000009.1 GCA_007124945.1 Salinibacteraceae bacterium
CGCTCACACTCGCCGCGTCGCTCGTGAGCGCCGCGCTGCTCATCCCGGTGATGAGTCGCTTTTTGCCCACACCGGAGGACTGGCAGATCACCTGGCGCGGGCTGCGGCGCTATGCGGCCGTTCCGTACCGCGTTAGCGCGCGGTTTCCGAAAACCACGCTGATCGCGCTCGTGCTCGTCCTCGGGCTGCCGTTCTGGCTGATTCCATCTTCCATCGATCCGCCCGATGATGGCTGGCCCCTGCCGGCCGAGCGCGTGGCCGCGCTGTATGGCGACGTGATGGGCAGTGACTACGTGCGCGACGCCCGGGAATGGCTCGACCCCGGACTGAGCGGCGTGATGCGGCCATTTTTTCGGGAAGTGGATTTCGGGCAGCGATGGTCGTTCGAGACGCGTCCCGAGGTCTCGGTTCGCATGTCGTTTCCACCCGGCAATCCCATCGAGCGCGCTGACTCGCTTATGCAGATCTTCGAACAGTCGGCGCTCACATCGGAGGCCGTCTCTCGCACGCTAACGAACATCAGCGAGCGACAGGCAACCATGCGTGTGCAGTTTACCGAGGAGTCGCTGGAGACGGCGGAGCCGTACCTCGTCCGCGAGCGGCTTATTCAGCGGGCGGCGGGGCAGATTGCCGGTATCCAGGTGTTCATCGGGGGGCTCTTGCCGCAGGGCTATTCGAGCGGCCTCGGGGGTGGCATCTCCGGCATGCGCGTGGAGGCACTCGGGCCCAACTACGAGGATCTGGAGGCTCTCACGGAGGAGTTTGCAGAGCGCCTGCGCGCGGGGAGTGCTCGTATCGCCGAGGTAAACACGAACGCAGGACGCGGCTGGCGCAGCGAAACGCGGGAGGTGCTGCAGTTTCGGTGGGACGCGGACGCGGTGGCGCAGACGGGTGCTGGCGCCGACCGCCTTTCATCCATCCTGCGCCCCGTCTTCGATACACAGCGACCGAGCCTTTTCGCACAGGTGGAGGAGCAGCCCCGCCTACCGGTGAGAATCGTCGTTCACGGCGCAGAGCAGCTTGATGTCGCGCGCGTGCTCGAGCAGCCGCAGGTGATCAGTGACACCTCACAGGTGAAGCTTGCCACGCTCACCGATTTCACGATTACAGAGACTCCCTCGGCCATCGAGCGGGAGAATCAGCAGTACAAGCGGTACGTGTCGGTGGAGTACCGAGGGCCGGCGCGCATGGGCCGTGAGTACGTGGAGGACGTGCTGGAAGGGATGCCGATGCCCGCCGGCTACCAGCTCGACATGGGGCGTGTCGCCTTCTTCACCCAGGAGGTGCAGGAGGCGTTCACGTGGGTGCTCCTGGGCACTGTCTTTCTCGTGTTCCTGATTACCGCCGCCGTGTTCGAATCGTGGCGGCTTCCGCTCGTGGTGATGCTCAGCCTGCCGATGGCGGGCATCGGCGTTGCTGTGGGCTTTCTGTGGATGGAGGTACCCTTTGCCGAGGGCGCCTTTATCGGGATGGTGCTCCTGATCGGTATCGCCGTCAACGACAGCATCCTGCTAACCGATCGATTCCGACAACTGCGTGAACTCAGGCCGCACACGGCCACCAACGTACTGGCTCGCATGGCCGTCCGCGAGCGGCTTCGCCCGATGTGGACAACCACGCTTTCAACTATCGTGGCAATGCTGCCGCTGCTTGTCTTCCCCGATGGAAGCGAATTCTGGATGGGGCTTGCCCTTACCGTCACTGGCGGATTGCTTGCGGCCACTCTGCTGGTTCCTTTCGCAACCGTGGCGCTGCTCTGCTGGCGAAATCCTCTCACAACTACGCGCCGTGCCTCCCCCTGATGATCTGTCGTGCCTGGCACGGTCCATCTGCGCCAAAAGAGCATCTAAGGATCCGAAGAGTGCTTAGATTGGGTTGTACAGTTCAGCTTTTGGCTTCGGTCCATGGCTGAGATTCCAGCACAGCCATTCTGTTACCATGGTAGACGATTCAGTGCACGGCGAATTTTCAAGCCAAAACGTTCATTCAGGTGCCTCTGTTAAGCCTTTTGCCGCACCGCAGATTGAGCGGCTGCGGTCGTTAGCGGAGCTGACACAGCAGACTACTAATCAGCCATGGGATGAATCCCTCAACCCGGTCACATATGATACGGGTCGGGCGCTTTCGTAGGCACAGTCCCAGGAATCAGAAGTGGGAGATGTAGGCGTAACCGCACGGCTTATCGCTGTTATGCTGCTTCTGCGACAGTGGATCGTTGCGCAAGCGCAGGCTCTTGCACCTGCACATCACTTTCTATAATGCCGTCGCGAAGACGGATAATACGCCGGGCGTGCAGGGCGATGTCTTCCTCATGCGTCACCACGATGAGCGTATTACCCTTCCGGTAGAGTTGCTCGAACAGCCACATAATCTCTTCGCCGGTTTTAGTGTCAAGGTTACCGGTCGGCTCGTCGGCCAGTATGAGGGCGGGATTTGTAACCAGCGCCCGGGCTACGGCGACGCGCTGACGCTGTCCACCTGATAGCTCATTTGGTTTGTGATCCAGGCGATCTCCGAGCCCCACATCCGTGAGCACATCGGCGGCGCGTTCACGGCGTTTGCTCCGCGGCATGCCCGAATAAATCAGCGGAAGCTCAGCATTTTGCAGACACGTGACCCGTGGCAGCAGGTTGAACGTTTGGAAGACGAAGCCGATCTCCTTGTTGCGGATTAGCGCGAGCTCGTCATCATCCATATCACCGACATTCTGGCCGTTTAGTTCATAGGTGCCGCCAGTCGGTGTATCCAGGCAACCAATGATATTCATCATTGTCGATTTTCCAGAGCCTGATGGCCCCATCACGGCTACGTACTCGTTCGGGTAAACGTCCAGCGACACCCCGTCCATCGCTCGTACTTCCTGCGAGCCCATCTGGTATATCTTTGTGACGTCGCGAAGCTTTATAAGCGGCTGCTCTTCCCTTTTCATTAGATCGGATGTCGGTTAACAGGAAAGAATAATTTAGTCGCGGCGCGAAGCCATGCGTCGATCTTCGCGCTCTTTCACAGGCGCGTCTGGAGCCAGCTCGCGGCTGACGGCGCTGTACGGCCCGGTGATAACGCGCAGCCCTTCCGCAAGGCCATCCCGGATGTGGATGTGTGTTTCGTCTGTTATGCCGGTGCGGACCTCGCGTATTTGCGCCTTCCCGTCTTCAATCACAAAGACTACCCGGCGGAGATCCTCACGGCCGCTACGGCGCTGCTCCTGAGTTTCAGCGGTATCACTGCTGGAAATGTCAAGCTGCGTGAAGTCGCGCACGGTTACGGCCTGGATGGGAACGGAAATCGCGTCGGCTACCGTCTCGGTGAAGACATCTACCGTACCGGTCATGCCCGGACGGAAGTTGGCAATCGCGGCAGGTTCCGCCAGTTGCCCTTCCTCGGCTTCGAGCTCACCGGGCGAAACGGGATCGCCGTCGCTATCCCGGTTGTGTGGATCGAGGATGCGGACCTTCACAGGGAAGTTCGTCACCTGATCTTGCGTACCTTCACTCGTGACGCGCGCCGTGTTCGCTATCTCGGTTACGACACCCCGGAAAGTTGACTCCGGATATGCATCCACCTCAATGGAGGCGGTATCTCCGACAGCCACGTTCACAACATCGTTTTCGTTTACGTCTATCTCCAGCTCCATCTGGTCTAGTCGCGCAATGCGCATCATCTCAGTTCCAGCCTGCTGTGCGGTACCGACCACGCGCTCACCAAGCTCTATATCGAGCTTGCTAACCGTACCGCTCATGGGGGCGAAAATACTGGTTTGCTTCAAGTCCTCGTCTGCCTCCTGTAGGCTCGCCCGTGCACTCTCTACTTGAAACTGAGCGGCCTCAAGGCGGGCCTTAGCCACCTCATAGTTGGTCTCCGACTCCTCAAGATCAGATTCGGAAATGGCCTCGCGCTCGAAGAGTTGGCGCTGGCGATTTAGCTGGCTTTCGGCCCTGATGAGGTCGGCACGACGCTCGGCCAACGTAGCCTGATTTTGTGCGAGGTTCGCTCGTGCCCTCTCCACCTGGGCTTCAAACACATCCGGGCGGAGGCGAGCAAGCAGGTCACCCTGCTCTACAAAGTCGCCTTCACGCACGCGAAGCTCAATTACCTCGCCGGAGACGTCCGGGCTAATCTTTACCTGAACCTCGGGTTGGATTCTACCTGAGGCAGTAACCACCTGGGTAAGCGTCCGTCTCTCCACATCTTCGGCATCAACGGAGAGCGTGTTGTCACCACCTCCGAAGAGTCCGGTGGAAAAGCCGAGAAGGCCCAAAATAACCAGTAGCCCAAATACGCCTACGGACCACTTAAGAATACGTCGCGTCGTGCTTTGCTTCTTTTTTGCCATGGTGAAGCCGGTGTTAACCGTTCTCGGGTGAATTAATCAAACAGTGGTTGGGTGGGGTCGAGGATGCCCACGTAGTAGTCGATGAGGCGCTGCTGGAATACATATTCGTAACGCGCCTGCACACGGTTGCTGGAAGCATCCACGAACTCGGACTGTGCCTGGGTGAGCTCTACGAGGGTCGCGGCTCCAAGGTTATACCGCTCCTGTGTCGCCTCCAGTGCGCGCTCTGCAGCACGTTCCTGCGCCCGCGTTACATCAAGCTCTTTCTCTGCGCTCATAAGATCCAGATATGCCTCGCGCACCTGCACCGCAATATTCTGCCGCTGGTCCTCGTAGGAGAGCCGGGCATTCTCACGCTGCACGCGCGCCTGCTGCACTTGATTGCGGGTTTGTAGGCGATCAAAAATCGGGATGCTCACCTGCAGACCAATCGACTCCGTCCGTCGTGCATCGAACACCTGATCTGCAAATGAGAAACCATCAAGCTGATCTGTGAAGGAGCCACTACTACTTGCGTTAAGCGAAACCGACGGAAAATAGCCTGAGCGGGCTTCACGGATACCCTGTTCGGAGGAGGCGATAGATCGTTCCTCACTCTGAAGATCCGGGCGACGATCAAAGGCTTGCTGCATAAGCGTGTCCAGCGCATATTGCTCGATCGACAGATCGTCTTCTTCAATCGTGATCACGTCAAACTCGTACATCTCAAACGGGTCGAGCTGCAGCGTGCGGATGAGTTGCACCTGGTTCACCTGAAACTGCCGCTCGGCCTGCAGCAGGGCCAGCTCGGCACTCGCAACCTGCGCTTCTTGCTGAAAAAGATCTGACTGGGGCTGCATGCCCACACGCACAAACTCCTCCGTTTGCTCGAGCTGCTGCTTTTGAGACTGCAGATTCTCCTCCTGAATCCGGACGTTCTCCTTGCTCAGGATGATGTCGAGGTACTGACTCATTACCTCAAAGATGACATCCTGCTCGGTGCGTTGTAAGTCAAGCTCGCTTTGCTCCAGATTGATCTGCGCGGTGCGGAGGCGCGCGATATTACCAAAACCGTCAAACACGTTTACCGAGGAGCTCAGGGAGGCTGATGCCACGAGGGTGCTTTCATCCACAAAACCACCCACGTTGGTGTCGAAGGTCGTTCCAAAGCGTTGACTTCCGCTGAAGCTGGCCGTCAGGTTTGGAAGGAAGTCGGAGCGTCGTTGCGTGACCGCCGACGAGCGGCCGTCGATTTCATTACGCGCCTGACGCAGGCCAGCATTATTCTCCAGAGCAAGCTGGATTGCTTCATTGAAGGTAATGGTGCGCGCGTCAGAGCCGGGTGCCGTGTCTTGAGCGGAGCTGGCAGGGACAAGCGGAATAGCAAAAAGTACGAAGAAGACGGTGACGAGGCAGGGGAGTGTACGAGCCATAACTTAAGTCGCGTCAGAAAATCTGAGAATACAAGCGGAAATAGGCGCACGCAGAAAACATCAGCAGGGTGTGATGTTCGTGGTGGCACAGGGCAAACGTGGTGGACATCCTGCGCTCGGTACGCGCCGCGCTTACGAACCACGAAAGAAGGATGTTACAGGTTCGACCGAGAAAACATGTTCGAGCCAGAAAAAACCCGGGCCCCATTGGGCGCCGGGCTTCAGGAAATGGTCTGCTACTGCGGAGGGGGAGGGATTCGAACCCCCGGTACCCTCGCGGGCACGCTGGTTTTCAAGACCAGTGCATTCGACCGCTCTGCCACCCCTCCGGGCTTTCTATAGAAGCGTAGCTCTACACGCTGTCCAGTTTTTCACTGTTCCGTACGCATTGTGTCGCAGCCAATGGAATTTGAACAGGCGACAGACGATTCCCCGCGACGTACCGCCTCCGGCCGCTGAACTGCGATCTGCGTTCAAAACGCTCAACCCGCTTGTGGTACCCCGCCGGGCCCAACCTGCCGGAATGAGCCGTCGCCGGTTTTGAATTCTCTCGTGAGCTGATTTAGCTGGTCGGATAGATGGTTTAGCTCATCAAGGGACTCTGTGATCTGGGCAAGCCCCTGTGCTGCCTCCGAGGTAACGGCCGAGATCTGCCCGACGTTACGGGAGATCTCATCGCTCGTCGTGGACTGTTCTTCGTTGGCGGCAGCGATCTGTGCTACGCTGGCTTCCACCTGTGCGACTTCCCGTACGATGCCGTCAAGGGCTTCACCGGCACGACTCGCAAGCTCACGCCCTTCAGATACGGTTTCAGTTCCTCTACGCATGGACTCCACAGCTTCCGTGGTTTCGTGCTGAATCCCTTCGATCATACCGGTAATCTCCCCGGTAGCTGAGGAGGTCCGTTCGGCAAGCTTGCGCACCTCGTCGGCCACGACCGCGAAGCCTCGACCATGCTCGCCGGCGCGCGCAGCTTCCACGGCGGCGTTGAGGGCCAGCAGGTTAGTCTGATCAGCTATCTCGTCGATGACGGCAATTATCTCCCCGATCTCTTTGCTGGACTGGTTGAGTCGTTCAATCGTTGTGGCGGTATTCGCTACGACGGTAGCGATCTCCTCCATCTGCTGAACGGTTTGGCGCACGATCTTTTGTCCCTCGTCTGCTGTAGTACGTGATGCCTGGGCGGCCTTAGACGTTTGCGTTGTATTCTGTGAGTTATCGAGGATGGTCGCCGCAAGCTCTTCCACCGCCGCTGCAACCTCGTCCGTTTGCGACGATTGCTCTTCGGCGCCCGCAGCCAGCTCTTCCGTAGAGCTGCTAATCTGCTCCGAAGCGCTCGCAACAGATCCGGTGGAGTCTACGATGGCCTCAATGAGCGTTCGTATCCTCGCCACGGAGCGGTTGAAACCGGCATACAGCCGGGCCATCGCATCGTCTCCTGACTCATCAAGGGTGATACGTAAATCGCCTTCGGCGAAATTCTCCATCTTGCCGAGCAAGTGGTCCACTCGTCGATTTAACTTCGCCTCGCGCTGTTCTGCCTCCGCCACAGCATCCTCAACGCGCTGCTCAACGCTCGCTTTTTCAGCCTCAACACGCCGCTGATTCTCCTTCACCTTGTCCACCATGGTGTTGAAAGATTCGGCGAGTGCCCCGATCTCGTCATTCGCATGGGCAACGACCTTCGTATCCAGATCGCCCATGGCCACCTGCTCCGCAGCTTCTCGCAAGGAGGCGATGGGCCGACCTATCAGACGCGAAAGTGTGTAGCCGAGCCCGAGTGTAATCGCTACAGCAAGGAATAGTAAAAGGATTGCTGCGTTCCAGCTCCGGTAATAAGCTGTAACACCGGCCTCGTAGGCCTCTTCCCCCTGCTCAAGGGCAACGTCGTTAAGACGGCTCAGCAAATCGTCCAGCGCCTCAATGTGAACACGCCCATCAGTGGAGGCAAGCTCCAAAGCCTGCGCCGCGGTCTCACTGCTTGATCCAAGCGTAATAGTCTCGGCACTTATGTCACGATACGCAACCCACTCGGATTCAACGTCTCGCAGGAGGCGCTCTTCCTCAGGGTCGTTGGCCAGTGTTTGCGCAGCATAAAGCTCCTCATTGATCTGCTCCCGATAGCTGGATAGCGCGTCGCGGTACGTACTTCGAACTGTGTCGTCATCCTCATTCGCAAGTAGATAATTTAGCTCAGCTCGCGCGTACCCCATCAGATACGTATTGGCAGCCCAGACGGCATTCACCATCGATACCTCTTCCTCATAAACGCTGCTGAGGTTGTCATGCAACGTGGTCGTGGCCCGCATTGTGAGGCCACCCATTATGAAGACGAGGACGGTAATGGCAGAAATGGCAACTGCGAGTTTTGCCGTCACCGAAAGGTTTTTGAACCACGACATAGAGTGAGGAGCCTAAGATTGCGATCGAGCGGGAACTGCTGTGATACTCCTCCTATCGGGATCCTTGCACGTTTCTTTAGGCGTGTTCTATTCTTTACACGTTCTGTATCAGATGGCTGTGTAAGCCCCTAGCGAAGCCGGTGTAGCGTAGAAAAGCGCAACCCTTTGCTGCTGGTGTCACTTCAGGAGCGACGCGCAGAAGCCTCAAACCCGCTGTAGATTGTGCACGTGACCACTGGCATTTAGTCAGCACATAGTGTATACTTTTGTACGTAGTTGATCTGTGTCAATTATCGGATTGATTCACGGGTGTACCGGAGCGTCCCGATGCGGAGGTAATACAGAACCGCGAATGATTTTATGAAGGCGTAACCACAGTTAACACAGTAGTTTAGGTAGTTAGCACGGAAGTAACGAGAAAGAATTGTTCCTCAGCGTGGCTCTTGCTCATGCAGGTGCTTCACCAGAGTTGGTACCGCTGTGAAACTCCGATTCAGACCACTCAAGTACGGCGCGCGGAGGGCGCACCTTAGAAGCACCGGGCGCTGAGGTCACCCTTCTTCTACATCCACAGCTAACAGCGAAACGTACTTGTAGATCGCATGAAACGGTGGCAAATGATAGTGGACTAACGCCAAAGCTGTGTATCGTTGGTCTGCAGAAGTTTGTAAGTGCCTTTATGCGTCCTTCTGCTGTTATAATTTTCAGGAACTAATAACATTCTCCAAGCCAGCATGTCTGACTGTGCACCAAGTTGTATCGGTGATACCGGCGCAGCACTGCGTCCGGTACATTTTTCGCTTTTCGTCGAGCCAGGCAGGCAGAAGATGATGCGAGGCAGTACAGGACACCAAATGTTAGGTATCGAATTGTTTAAAGCTGAGTATTTCGGGCAGCGTCTGAGCCATGCCATCTACGTAAATGTACCGGGCCATGGTGAGATCGCGGGTTGTCATTATCCCACGGTGATTGCAGCAACAGGAAGTGATGATGGGAATTACTCTTCGGACCCTTCAAGCCGGGAGGCTGAAACGGATGTACAGGAGCCGGACTTCCCCCATGTCATTGTGGTTGAGGACAATGATGAGATTCGACTTATGATGCAGCTTTCGCTGGATCAGGACTTTAATGTCGATACCGCTGCCACATTCGATGATGCGCTGGACCAGGCCGATACAGCTGAGTACGATATCTTCCTGATCGACATCGACCTGGGGGAGAGTCGCAATGGAATCGATTTGCTGAAGAGGCTTCGAGAGGCCGGGCAGAAGGACACACCGATGATTGCCTGCACGGCCTATGCACTTCCGGGTGATCGGGAACGGTTTATCAACGAGGGTTTCGATGGCTATCTGGGGAAGCCTTTTACGCGGGCTGAATTGCTCAAGACACTCAAACACTTCTTGTAGCGGAGCCTACTTCAACGGATGATTCACGAGGCCTGACACCATCTGTTGGATAACTGGGACGTAAGCAATTGGCGCAAACCATCGTCAAGTAGGCTTTTGCTGCATTCCGATGTTACAGGTTTTGGGGATTTTACGCTATCTATAGGTGAGCGGGGGAAGCTCCCCTGCGGTGCACGACGAGTTTCCATCGCCCACCTGGTTGCTCTTAACGATGCAGGATATGTATGCAGTTCTGTCGGACGTTTTATCAGAACGCCCGACGCGTAAGAAGGTCGAACCCTTAGTCACACAGTGTCATCACATCTCGCGCTCGTATCTCTATCTGAAGAAACGCCGCGGGCATCTGCCTGGATATCTGCTCCGATACGGATTCGATGACCTTGCGCTCGATAGCATCGCCGATCTTTTCGAGCGAGACGAGTCGGGTCGTTTCAGTATCCTTCGCCGATATTTTGAAGGTCGGAACTGGAGATCCTGCTCACATGAGCGTCTGATGTCCTTAACGAGGCGCCTGGTGTTCAGTCACGTTAACAACTATCTGTTTGAGGTCCACCGCCAGCACGATCCCACGCTCTCAAAGATTATCCGGGGGCTCAAGCGGGCAGCCCGAGGGCATGAAGAGGTTGCGTTAAGCAGGCGAGGTGGAAGGCTCTGGATCAAACTGGAGGAGCACCCGGCAGAAGATGCTCCATCTATGCCGCCGGAGGTAATGGAGCAATACCTCGCGGAAGTTCTGAGCGAGGCCACCGATCTGCAAATGGCACTATCGGGCATTGTCGTCCAACTTGGCCGGCAGCAACTATATGAGCGTGCGTATTCGGTCAGCCAGTTGGCCATGCTGATACGTACGCTCATCGGTCATCAGCTTCGTGGCGAAGGCGTCGGCCGTACGTTCACCCCACCGAAGAAAGAGCCGCTGATACCTGAGCCGTACGTGCAGGGCAGTATCGAGGTGGCCGTGGACGCTACGCATGATCGGCTGTACGATACGTACGTGGATGATCAAATGGATGAATCCACCTACGATTCTGTAATAGCGGCCGCCCGGCGGATCCTGTTGTGCCAGTACACGACTACCACGACAGGCCCGATCAGCCATATGGAAGCGTATCGCTCCCATGTTCGAGATGTGTCCTACGAAAGCTATCGCTCCGAGCATCGAGGGGTACTCGAGTACGTGGTGCGCGTGGCTCGCAGTGAGCTTGTGCAGCGACTACGGAGCGCGCTGTAACCATATCGTTGCATAGTTTAGCGCTTGCTTATTTTGCAGATGGCCCGGTTGGGAGGAGAGTCTGGGTGTCGATCGAAACGTGGCATTTAACCCTCCAATATTCTCATGCAAACATTATCGTTTAGGGGAACGGCTGTCGCTGCGTTACTGATGATAGGGCTGCTGATTGCAGCAGGCCCGGTGGTTGCACAAGAAAATGATAATTCGGATACGTTTCGCAGTACAACGTCATTGACGGGTGGCTACATTAATGACTCTTTTGCCCTGGCAAGTGCCGATAGCGCTCAGATATTCGATTACGATGGCTCCTCCTTCGGAATCATGCTTTCCTCTCGCAACGCAAGTCTTCTTCTCGGATACGGTGTTCAAAATGCGGATCCATCGGAGGGTACGCAGGGCCTCAGAAATTTAAACGCCCAGTTCAGTTTCGGAGGTAGTCCGTTCATCTTTCGCAGTCTTGGGGATTTCCCGCTCGCTACGTATGTGCCAATACGGGTGAATTTGGGTTTCAGGAATCTTTCAGCACAGGACGAGAACGGTGACGGTGAAGGTGCCGAGCAAAATCAGCTACCAGATCTCAACGAAGAAGTATCATCGCTCAACGTCGGAAAGGCCGGTCTGGGTGTAGGTCTTGGGGCTAGCTTGCGCATTCCCACAGATCTCCCCGTCATCGAGGATAACATTGTGGGCATGATCTCCGTGGTCCGGTCCGTGGGAGGGATGACCGATTTTGGAGATGTAATTGACGGTATTCGTCTGACGAGTACAACTGATTTCAACCTTGAGGGCAAGCTGGAGCACCTGCTGGGTAACCGAACGGGCGTTACCGTTGGGCTTACGATTCGGTCGATGAGCTGGAGCAAGGACACGGTGGAAGAGGTCGCCGACGTGCTGGACGTAGTCACCGGGCAGGAAGATAACCTGCGGCAGCGCAGCACGCAGACGTTCTTCAGGCTGGGGATTAACTTCTAAGCGAGGCCGGGGCGCCCGGCGCAGTTATCTGCAGATGGAGGGGACAGGTACAAATCTTAATATACTGGTGGAAAAAGCCCCATCCTGCTTATCCGCGCGGTTTTGAGGTACACGTACGCAGGTTGCTCAAGTTATCCTGATCCGCAATCAGAATGTGCTCTTCTCCATTGCCAGGGTCGAGCACAATGGTCTCCGGTGCGTCCGTGCTGATGCACTCCACAACGTCTTTGCGGGGGACATTAAATGTGCGGGCAAACTGCTGAAGCGTACCTACGGCTTCGCCATCTTCCGTGAGGTTAAAGTACTGATGCGGGGTAACCATAAGATGCAAGCGTTTATTGATATGGACGCGCATCGTATCTGTATATCTGGTCGCACAGATGTTACTCCCGCGCCAGTCTTCCCGGGTGTCACTCAGCAGCTTCTTTCATGGGAAGAACCGTTCGGATGTGAAGATCGTGCAGCTGCTCGTCGTCTACGACGTCGGGAGATTGCACCATCGGCTCGGCACCACTTTGCGTCTTCGGGAAGGCGATCACTTCGCGTAGCGACGAAGCACCGGCGAGAAGCATTACAAGCCGATCCAGTCCCAGCGCAATGCCTCCGTGTGGGGGGGCGCCATAGCGAAATGCTTTTAACAAGAAGCCGAATCGCTTCTCGGCTTCAGCCTCGTCGATGCCTAATGCTTTGAACATCTGCTGCTGAAGCTCCGGATTGTGAATCCGGATGGAGCCTCCTCCAATCTCGGTACCGTTTAGTACAAGGTCATACGCACGGGCCCGCACGTCCCCCGGGTTCGTGTCGAGCAACTCCAGATCGTCGGCATGTGGAGAAGTGAACGGGTGGTGCATGGCATGATATCGTTGCGTTTCCTCATCCCATTCCAGAAGCGGGAAATCCGTTACCCAGAGGAAATTCCATGGGCCCTCATTTCCGTCAGGAAGCAGATCGAGTTCCTCGGCCATGTGTAGACGCAGGGCTCCCATCTGCTCAAAAACTGTGGGAAAGCTGCCGGCAAGTACGAGCACCAGGTCCCCTGCAGACGCGTCTATTTTTGCGAGGACTTTGTTGATGTACTCCGTTGGAATCACGTGGTCTTTCACCGATGGCTGCGGCTCACTGCCGTCCGATGGCATGCGAACATAAACCAGTCCACCCGCGCCGATATTCTTGCGGACATGAGCGTCCAAGCGGTCCATATAGCCGCGCCCCTGATCACCCATTTCGGGCACGACAATGGAGATAATGTGCCCTCCGTCGTTGATAATGCTATCAAATACACGGAAGCCCGAGCCTGCAATGGCGTCGCTAACGTCATGAATCGTCATCTCGAACCGCGTGTCCGGCTTGTCGGAGCCGTAGGTGCGCATGGCGTGGTCGTACGTCATGCGCGGGAAGGGCGTCTCGATCTCGATGCCCATGATGTCTTTCCAAACCGCAGCCATGTGGCCTTCCATGAGCTCATACACCTGTTCTTCCGAAGCAAAGCTCATCTCGACATCCACCTGCGTGAATTCCGGCTGCCGATCAGCGCGCAGGTCCTCATCCCGGAAGCATTTTACAATCTGGAAGTAGCGATCCAGCCCGGAGACCATACAGATCTGCTTGTAGGTCTGCGGTGACTGCGGAAGAGCATAAAACTTACCCGGATGAAGCCTGCTCGGCACCAGAAAGTCGCGCGCGCCTTCCGGGGTCGATTTCATGAGCACCGGCGTCTCGATCTCCAGGAAGTCTTGCTGATCGAAAAAGCGCCGCGTGGTTTGATAA
>SLED01000121.1 GCA_007124945.1 Salinibacteraceae bacterium
GATCTGGCGTTCCGGCAGCGTCTCCTGCAGGGTGAAGTGCATGACGAAAATGCCTGGGTGATGGGCGGTGTAGCGGGCCATGCCGGTGTCTTCTCTACCATCAGGGATATGGCCCGGTTTGGGTATATGCTGGTTAACGACGGGCGGATCAACGGGAAACAGTTCCTTCAGCCGGAAACGATCCGGATGTTCATTCAGGCGGTAAGTCCGGATGAGCACTCGCGCGCACGCGGCTGGGACACCCGCAGCCCCGAGGGATACTCATCCGCCGGGCAGTACTTCAGTGACAAGAGCTACGGGCACACTGGCTTTACCGGCACGTCTATCTGGGTGGATCCGGAGGAGGAGCTGTATGTGGTTCTTCTGAGCAACCGCGTCCACCCGACGCGGGAGAACCGCGGACACACGCAGGTACGGCCCGAGCTTGCCGATATCGTTCACCGGTCCATTGCCGGTCCCCCGGCACCGTTACAATTTGGCCGATAACCGTCCGCAAGCATGGCAGAGTCAGCCGGGTGGAACATTTTTTGTTGCGTCGCGCTAAATGCGCGGCCATAGTACACGGCTGCCGCCCGACTAATTCTACAACGCTTTTTGTAACAGCCATGCCAACATACGTTTACCGCCGTGAGGATGGTACCGCCTTTGAGATAAAACAGCGCATCACCGAAGACCCTCTGGAGACGTGCCCTACTACCGGACAGCCGGTTAAGCGTGTGATATCGGGCAACACCGGTCTCATTTTCAAAGGCAGCGGGTTTTACATCACGGATTACGACCGCAGCGGATCGTCCGGGGCCTCTCCTGCCAACGGTAACGGCACAGCGAACGGCTCCGACGCCAAAGCCGACTCCGGCAAAACCAGCACCGAAAGCACCTCCAGTGATTCCGCG
The DNA here is from genome assembly GCA_007124945.1 of Salinibacteraceae bacterium. Classification (GTDB taxonomy): domain Bacteria; phylum Bacteroidota; class Rhodothermia; order Rhodothermales; family Salinibacteraceae; genus Tc-Br11-B2g6-7. The sequence goes on from SLED01000121.1 coordinate 894, forward strand.
CCAACGGCGTCGAAGGCCTCGGCCGAGTAGCCTGTCCGCCGGCTTTACGAAGACGTTCTCTCGAGCTGTTCTGCGAGCACCTCGCGAACGGTCGTTGGCTGATCACAAGAAAAGTTCTGGCAGACGTATGCGGTCGCCTTCCCGTCAACTGGCTCGTAGTTGGCCGTAAACGGACTGAGCGCATCCATGGAACCGTCGGAAGGCGCGTGCAGCAACACCGTGCGCGGATGAAACGCCCGCCTCACCAGCCCGGCCATTTCCTGCAGTTCATACGTCTCACGATCACCCGCAAGCACGACTTCTTTCGTCGGGCCCACAGCCAGATCAACCCCACAGAGCATTGCGGTAAAGCCCGTTGGCTGCTTCGAAATGTGCTCCCCAAAAAAGCGACCGATGCGAGCAGCCTCTTCTTCCAGCTCCGTCTCGCCCGTCATGCGTGCGAGACGCATGAGATTTTGAAACATCACCGAGTTACCTGACGGGATCGCTCCATCGTATGCTTCCTTTGGACGTGCTAAGAGATCCGATTCATCGGTAGCCATGAAGAATCCGCCTTCGGCCGAAGCGAAGTCCTCTCTAACGATCTCCGTGAGCTGAAGCGCCGTGGCCAATAATGCCGGTTCAAATGTGGCCTCGTACAGATTCAGGAGCCCCCAGATGTAGAACGCGTAGTCGTCCAGCTTCCCCGTGATGCCTGCCTTTCCGTTGCGGTATCTGTGCAGCAGGCGACCATCCGGAAGGGTCATCTCTTTTCTGATAAACGCGACCGAATCCTCCGCAGCTCGAAGATAAGCTTCGTTATCCATCGCAGCACCCGCCTTCGCAAGTGCGGCGATGACGAGCCCGTTCCAGTCCGTTAAGATCTTGTCGTCCAGTCCGGGCCGCTCCCGCCCCTCACGGAGCTCCAGCAACCGCTCGCGCACATCCTTCCAGACTTGCTGTCCTTCTGATTCGCTGAGACCGTGCCGGTCTGCAACTTCCGAAAGTGATTCATTCTGGTGAAGGACGTTTTCACCTGTTCGCTGTCGCGTCGCCTCATCCAGAAAATTCCCCTCCTCTTTGATGTTGAACAGATCGAAGAGAAAGTCCTGACTCTCTTCGGGAAGCGCCGACCGGAGTTCCTCCGCGGTCCACACATAGAAGGCGCCTTCGCGTCCTTCGCTATCCGCATCCTCGGCAGAGAAATATGCCCCTTGTGGTGAGCGGAGGTCTCGTTGCAGGTAGGTGAAGACATCTTCCACCGTTGACGCCAGCCATGCTTCTCCACTTGCCAGGTAGGCTTCGGTGAACGCCAGCATAAGCGTTGCCTGATCGTACAGCATCTTCTCGAAGTGAGGCAGCTTCCATTCGACGTCGGTAGAGTACCGGTGAAAGCCAAAACCGACCTGGTCGAAGAGCCCCCCTCTTCGCATTGCGCCCAGCGTGGACGTTACCTGCCGAACCGCCTCGTCATCATCTGTGCGATGCGCATAGCGAAGCAACAAGCTCATTCGATGTGGGGACGGGAATTTCGGAGCGCTTCCAAAGCCACCGTGCGTTTTATCGTAGGAGCGCATCAATTGCTGAGCCGCCGCCTCAATGTCATCAAGATCGGGCTCGCGTTCAGCGGGCGTATGCTCACTTGCCGAGCGCAATCGGTTCGTGAGCGTAGCCGCCGTCTGTGCAACCCGATCGCGTTCCTGCTCCCAGGCCTGCTGGATGCGGGGCACGAGATCCGTCATTCCAATGCGCCCGTGACGCGTATCGCGCGGCAGATACGTGGCAGCAAAAAACGGCTCCTTCTCTGGTGTCATCACGATCGTGAGTGGCCACCCACCCTGCCCGGTCATCATCTGGCAGACCGTCATGTAGATCTGGTCGATGTCGGGGCGCTCCTCCCGGTCCAGCTTGATGTTCACGAACGCCTCGTTCATCAGACGTGCCACTTCCTCATCCTCAAAGGACTCATGCGCCATTACGTGGCACCAGTGGCACGTCGAATAGCCGATCGACAGGAATATCGGTTTGTCTTCCTCCCGAGCTTTCGCGAAGGCCTCTTCCCCCCACTCGTACCAGTCGACGGGATTATCCTTGTGCTGAAGGAGATAGGGGCTCTGTGATCCAGTAAGACGATTCGGCATAAGGGCTCCGGCAGTTAACTCTCAGGTTCACAGACTGTACGCCTGTTGCAAGAGATCGTTGATGCACGAAAGCGCCGGATCAGATCGTTACCGGTCTACCGCATTAGAGCACATTTCGCTCGGAAAGAACGTAGAGAATCTCCTGCTGCCGTGCGTTCACCTCACGTGATACTTCTGCAATGATCTCCATGTAAAAATCCTGGCGGCATCCAAAGAGCTCTCTGATACCGAGTTTTTCTGCAGCCCGGCCGCGCAGCCCTTTGTCCTGTCCGAATGAGCGGCACACGTCCCGCATCTGCCGAACTTTGCGTTTTCCTACCTGCTCGATCTTATTTTCAACGTCGATAGTCAAGCGATACATGAGGTCAATGATGGGGGTTATGAATGAATCGGCCACAAGCGGAAACCCGCCCTGGTACCCCGAACGTCGCAAGTGTTGTAGTTACGCTATCGTTCCTTGGGCGAGCGTTCGCTGCGCTTTTCACGCAAGCCATGTGTGCCCGTCGCCTTGCACATTTCGGCTTATGGCGCCGCGACAAGCATAATGACTATCACGAGAGCCGAACGCTGGAGCATCGCGACGAGAGAGGTGGTTTACAGCGCTCGCCCCGATTACGTAGCGACATGGCGCGCCATGTCGGGACATCGGTTGAGCTTGGCTTACAACAAATCCGGGCTTGCAGTAACTGTCGGCACCCAGCGCCTCCAACAGGTTCTCGTCATCGTTCGTGCACATC
>SLED01000064.1 GCA_007124945.1 Salinibacteraceae bacterium
GCCCGGGTCCTGGTTTGCGTACTCAATGAAGGTCATCTCCCGGCCAAGGTCCGATACAAAAAATGTATCACGAACGACCGCCAGACGCACTTCACGGCTTCGCAAGATATCAGGATACGACTCTGGATTAAGGCCACTTGCGCTACCTCCGACGTTGATGCCCAGCCCCTGCAGTGCAGAGAGGCCGCGCCCGAGTCCTCCGGCGGTTTCTCCCTGCTCCACCTCACGCACTACCTTCGCATCAGAGGTATACTCGGCCGCTGAGGTGATTGCGATAGCCAGGCCCAGCAGGGCGAAGATCGCTATGCTGCCGGCAATGAGCCGGCGTTTTCGCGCAAAAACCAGCAGGATGTCGAGCAAAGATATCTCGTCCTCCGCGTACGGCCGACGCTCCTCATGTGGTGGAACAGGGCGCTTGCGCGCACCATCGCCCGGGCTATGTGTTGGCTGCTCTGACATGGTAGGGTTCGATATCGATAAGGCGAAAAAGTGCGCTAATCGAGTGCTCGGCGGCTGAGCACGATAATGGTGAGGGCGCTGGTAAGAATCTGGGTGATCTCTGACAGTGACTCGCCGAGATTAAACCCTTCATCTTCCCGCTCCGGCTGGCGTGTGACCATGATGGTTGCTCCGTCGCCCACTTCGGGAGGCGTCTTAAACCATCCACGTTCTACACGGAAAGTAGCGCCAGAGGGTTGTGTTACAAAAATATCCTCAGTACGGCTCCGCAGGCCGCCGGCCTGATCAAGGTAGTGCGATACGCGCCTTCCTTCTTCAAACCGGATTAAACCCTCGTTAGCAACGTTTCCGCGTACCGCAACGGCGTTGGGCTGGGTTGGGATGGTGATCTCATCTTCAGGCTGGAGAATTACATCATCCTGCTGACGCCCGCCGATAGCACGCTCCATGGCAACAATGACCTGTTCATCGTCGCGCACCAGGCGGCCACCAGCAGCGTAGCCGCTCGGCATTACGCCACCGGCACGGTCAATTACGCTGCTGAGCGTTTCGTTGTCCGAGAGCAGCGTATATTCACCGGGGAAACGCACCTCTCCGCGTAACGTCACGGTGCGCTGCTCCCTGAAGTCAGGGTCTGCACGCACGTAAATTCGATCGCGATGCGCCAGCTGGTGCGAACTTGCAGCCGAGAGTGCTTGAACCCGGTCGTTGGTTTCAGTCTCTTCCCCACCGCCGAGCACACCACGGTTGAGAGGCACCATCTGGCTGCGTGCACGCTGCCGTGTGGCGCCCACTTCTGTATCGGCCGAGCGCTCTGTGCGTGTTACTTCCACTTCGCCGAGAAAGGCATCTTCCCGAAATCCTTCAGCCTGTATCAGCGCATCCTCAAGGGTCATTCCATCGAAATAGCGAATTCGGCCTGGCTCGTTGACTGCACCCGTAACCGTGATAAAGCGGTCGCGCACGCGTTCAACCCGGTCGGAGTAGACGCGGATTTCGTCAGCCGGTTGGAGGGTCTCATCTGCAAATGCATCTGAGCCGTCAAGCACCCCACCGAGGTCGAAAGGAATAATCTCCTCGCGACTGCCGTCCCGACTCTGGCGCATGAGGTCGGCTCTGCCCAGAAATACGTTTTTCAGAAACTCGTCATCTTGAAGTCCGCCGGCTTTAAAGAGGAGATCCGAGACCGTCATGTTCTCGAGGAAATCGTACGTACCCGGGTTGAGCACCTCCCCGCTGATATGCACCTCACGATCAGCACGGAGCTCTTGCGTGGTGTAGACCGCAAGGCTGTCCTGCGGGCGCAGCACGAGGTTCTGCGTGGGTTCGTCATTTAGTACGTCTTCCAGATTGAGCGAGACAACCTCGCGGTCAAGCCCTTCTTCCAGCCGGATAAGCTCCGCCTGGCGCATGTGGGCGTTGTCGGTGAGGCCGTCGGCAGCTTCGATCAGGTCGCGCACCGTGCGAACCTGCTCGTTAAGGGCGTAGCGCCCGGGTTGAAAGACGGCACCGCCCACCGAAACAGATCGCACCCGACTTCTGCCGGCGATCTCGCCCTGATCCATTATCGAGAGGATGTGCACGCGGTCCTCATCTTCGATACGAATGCGCTCTTCGCCTTCAAGCACGTCAGCAAGATTGGCGTCGATGACCGTCCGTGGTACGGACGGATCGTCGCGCTCGCCGAAGGGAACGACACGCTCAATCTGAAACCGGTTGGCGTAGGCCGTGGAGCGAAGCCCTCCTGAAAAATCGATCAGATCCTGAAAGCTCTCGCCGTCGCGCATCTCGTAGATTGCCGGGCGGCGCACCTCTCCATCCACGTGCACCGTCTTACCCCGTGGTGGCACAAATACGTAGTCGCCCGACTGAATACGAGCATCGGCGTTGGTGGTACCCTCCAACAGAAACTCGTAAAGGTCAATGCGGGCAGCTGTCTCGCCACCCCGTATAATCCGCACATCACGAAGTGACCCGCTGGTTTTTGGGCCCCCTACGCTGTAGAGAGCGTTGAAGACCGTCGCCCCACTCTGGATAGTATAGGCCCCCGGGCGCTCCACCTCTCCGAGCACGAAGACCTGAATCGGACGCAGCCGGGCCACCGTCACATCCATAAATACACTTGGTGGATCCGAGACCAGCCCCTCGTAATTCCGTGATAACCACTGGCGCATCTCCCGTCGTAGCTCGCTCAGCCGCGTGCCAGCGACCGTAAGCTGCCCCACGTTGGGCACATACACCCGTCCTTCGCTATCAACCTCCAGGTCGTACTGAAATTCGGATGCGCCCCACACGGTAAGACGCAACTCATCGCCAGGACCAACAACGTATCCATCGCCTGCCGGCATCATGCGATCGCCATCAATTCCTGCGCGCGCCGTTTGGAAAACGTCATAGCCAAAATAATCGAGCTCCTCCTCGTCCACTTCTTCGCCTTCGCGCATCACATTTAGCATGGCACGGGTGTTCAGTAACCCCTCGTTGCCAGCGTTATCTTCAGCCCGTGCGATGAGGGACCAGGCCCCGCTACTCATGAAAGACGGGATGACGAAGTCGCCGCTCCACACGCCATTCGAACGGCTTCCTTCGACGCGTCGCACGTTCTCCGCGTACAATGTATCACGCAGCGACTGATCGAGCAGCATCATTTCTACTTCTACTATCTCTCCGTCATCGTCGCGGATGGGCACGCGAGCGCGGACTGTATCGGTTTCGGTGTCGGCAAAACGGTCGTCAAGCAGGTGCTCTTCGTCCTCTTCCGTCATGCGCTGCCCTGCAAGCTGCCGCACGCGCCGGTCGCGCTCCTCTTGCTCCTGTACCTGACGCCCGAAAAGTTGACGGCCGGTGGGGCGATCGCGGAGCGCCCGGCTGGTCCGGTCGCGCTCAGGTAGAATCACCTCGCGAGGCTCCAGCTCAGCCGGCCCGGCCAGATACGGCGCGGAGCGAGCATCACCGTTCCTGCGCTCCGCCCGAGGCCGCTCGGTATCCTGTTGCGCCTCCATGATACTGATCCACATCCGGATCTGGCTCTCGGGTATGCCCAGCTCGCGAGCTCGACGGGCGGCCTGCTCAGGATTGTTTGGGTCGATGCCCAACCGCTCGGCTTCCCGAAGGGCCTCCTGCGGAGACATCCCGCGTCGCTCAAGCTCCTCCCGAGCCTCTGGCGGCAAATCGGCCGGGTCTACATCCTGCGCATGAGCATCTAAAGAAAAAATCGTAAACAAGACGACCGCGCTCAGCACGGACAAGCTAAATCGCCAATTCATAGACTGAAGTGCAGTAACATAATGACACATATCCCGCCACAGGGACTGAAAATATCCATACAGCCGGTACAAACTTACAAGCCTTTCACAAGGTTCTGGCATGGTGGCAAAGCTGGTGGTCTGAGTCCCTAAACCTGGTCCCTGTACCGCCGCCCACGGCGTATCGACCCTCTTTAGCCACAATTAAGCGCTTGCATTAATAAGCTGTGGAGAAATCAACCCAACCGCAAACATTTCACCAGTAGCCTTCTTCCGGGATAGAGATACCCGCTCCATTAAGCCTACCCCCAACGGGCCTCAAGCCGGAAGCGAGTTTTCCACCCAAGATAGAACACTGATATTGTACGCGCCATGCCCTACCTTTACGCTGCTCGCGTACCTTAGCGGCTACAGATCGGTCGCCGTTGCGCAGTTCTAACCTCTATCATACTGACCTCCGATTAACGCTATGAACTACGCCGTAATCATGGCTGGTGGCATTGGTAGCCGTTTCTGGCCTATGAGTCGCCGCGACAACCCAAAGCAGTTTCTCAACGTGTTCGGCGATACAACGCTCATACAGAACACGGTTGCCCGGCTTCAGGGATTTATTCCACCGGAACGGTGCCTCGTGGTAACCAACGAACGGTACGTAGAAAAGACGCGCGAGCAACTTCCAGCCGTACCTCCAGAAAACATTCTGGCTGAGCCTATTGGGCGTAACACCGCCCCTTGCATCGCTTATGGCGCCCTGCACGTTCTCAAGAATGATCCAGATGCAACGATGGTCGTGCTACCTGCCGATCATGTGATTCGGAATGTAGCACAGTTTCACCGAGTGCTTAAGGCTGCGATCGAGAAGGCGCAGGAGCCGAACTCGCTCGTCACAATTGGTATTACGCCTACCCATCCGGAGACCGGGTACGGATACATCCAGTACGATGGAGAGGCAGGCCCCGAAGATGAACTGAAGCCTCACAAGGTGCGCACGTTTGCCGAGAAGCCAGACCAGGCCACGGCTGAACGGTTTGTAGATTCCGGGGACTTCCTGTGGAACAGCGGCATGTTTATCTGGCGCGCCGATACCATCCTCGATCAGATGAAACAGCATCTTCCCGATGCTTACCAGGCCTTCGCCCGGGCGCAGGATGCCATCGGCACCCCTGATGAGCCGGAGCTGATTCGAGCGGCCTATCAGGAAAGCCCGCACATCTCGATCGATTACGGTGTGATGGAGCGGGCCCAATCAGTGTATGTCGTACCCGCCTCCTTTGGCTGGAGCGACGTTGGCGACTGGCGCGCTGTGTACGAAATGAGCGAAAAAGATGAACACGGGAATGTGCTGAGAGGGAATACCATCGTACACGATTCCAGCCGATCCCTCGTGCACGCCGATGACCGCCTTATCGTGCTCGTGGGTATCCACGATACCATTGTCGTCCACACCGACGACGCCACCCTCATCTGCAAACGCGAGAACTCTCAGCAGGTGAAGAATGTGGTCGAATACCTGCACGCACATCAGCTCTCCGAATACGCGTAAACGCCGGCGCAATAGCTCGTGACTGCCTGCGGCGCTGTGGCGTTACATCTTCGTTTCGCTCTGCGCCCATACTTCGCCTGAACTACACATTCAGGCTGCATCTATCGAAGGAATAGGAACGTACCGGCTGCTCGATGACGCTCCAGTCACTTGATGACTGGGCGGTCATATTCTGACTTCCGGGTTTCCTTTTCTTCTCATGCCCTCCCCTTCGACTGATACCGCAGGACTTTCGCGCCGCGAGCGCGAGCGCCTCATGCGCAGGACAGCAATTCTCGATGCAGCTCGCGAGGTGTTTGCGGAGCAGGGCTACGGTAAGGCTACGCTCGATGAGATTGCAGAGCGCGCCGAGTTTGGCAAAGGTACGCTCTATAATTACTTCGACGATGGGAAGGAGGGCATCCTCTTCGCGATCCTGGATGATCTTTATGACGAGATCATCGCGCTCATGCAGGCGCACTTTCGCCCTGATGCCACGAGTGCCTCCTCCATACGCACCGCTTTTCGTGAGATGGCCGTCGCCGGCTTCAACTACTACGAGGAACGGAGAGATCTCTTCTTCATCGTCGTGAAGGAATGTAATCGCATGCTCTTCAGCGACGATCCGGACCGTGCTCGCTATATCATGGAGCAATACAATCGCATGGTTGAGGTATTGCTACCTGTGATTGAAGAGGCGCAGGAGCACGGTATCGTCCGGTCGCTGCCCGCCGAGGCCATCGTCCACACGCTGCTGGGTAATCTGGATGGGATTATGATGCACATGACGTTGGAGGAGCGCTGGGAGGATCGTGACCAGGCTGATATCATGACGCCTGAACAAGCGGCTGACTTCATAACGTCACTTCTGTTTGATGGACTCGTAGGGACTGTAACGCCCGCTACATAATCTCCGGTTGTACTTCTGTTCGAGCCTGATCTGCCTTATGTATCGACTGACGCTCATCCTTGCCACCGCTACTCTACTCCTCTTCGGGCATGGGCTTATCCTGAATTCGTCTGCCCAGGAGCGATCGTTTTCTGAACTTTCTAACGCCTCCGATCCGCTCGTCATTACGATCGATGAAGCGATGGAGATAGCGCTGGTGCACAGCTACAGCCTGCAGCGTGCCCGTCTCGATACGGAGGATGCCGACGCTCAGATAAGCGAGGCCTGGGGACAGGTTCTGCCCAGCCTCAGTGCCAGCTCTGAATTCACGCGCAATATCATCGACCCCAATCCGTTTGCCGGTACGCAAGCCGGCACAGGCCTCTTTCAGTCTCTCGGACTTATCGACTGGGTTGCTTTCAACGAGCAGGCGCGCACTGATGGAGACCCGGACACCCAGCCCATTCCCCTGGATGAGTTTCAGCAGTTGCAGGAGGAGGGGATGCGACAGGCCGGTGTACAGATGGAAAACGGCAACCCGTTTGGCGTGCCTAACCAGTTTCAGGCGGGCGTTACCGTGAGTCAGACCCTGTACAACGCTTCTGCTTTTGCTGCTGTCCGTGGGGCGCGGCAGCTCCGCGAAGTAACCGAGCGCGGAGTAGATCGGGAAACGCAGGTGTTACTCAATGAGGTGCGAGAGGCCTTCTACCAGGCCCAACTGGCCAAAGAGCAGGCTCGGATTGCGCGACTCAGCGTGGATCGAACCCAGCGAACATTCGACGAAACCGCGCGACGCGTGAGCCAGGGTACAGCGCCTAAATTCGAAAGACTCTCCGCTGAGGTCCAGCTCTCAAACCTGGAAACGAACCTCATGGAAGCCGAGAACGCGGCCGAACTGGCCCTCGACGGGTTAAAACAAACCCTCGGTCTTCCCATCGAAACTCCGCTGGAGCTTCGGGGCTCGCTTGAAGAGGTGCCGAGCGATTTCGACCTGGCTCATGTCTCGGTTGACGATGCGCTCTCCACAGCCGTGATGAATCGCCCGGACCTGCGACAGGCGGATCTCGCCATCGAACTGAATGAGATCCAGCGCCAAATTACACGTGGACAACGGCTTCCTACCGTCTCGGCCTTTGCTAACTTCAGCTACATCGGCAACGTGCCGGACAACCGGCAGTCGGTCTTCAGCGATCCTCAGGACCCGTTTGATTTTCAGGTAGAGGACCGGGGCTTTTTTGACAACACTTTCTGGGAGCCCTCCCTCAGCGTTGGGCTGAGCCTCTCCTGGAATATCTTCAGCGGGAACCAGACGAGTGCACAGCTGCAGCGGGATCAGCTACAAATTCAGCGAGCGGAGGTTGATCGTCGCGAGCTTGAGCAGGGCATCCGGCTGGAGGTAGAGCAGGCGGTCCGCAACCTGCGTACAGCCGAACGCCGCATCCGAAGTCAGGAGCAAAATGTGGAGACTGCCGAACTCAACTATGAATTCGCCCAGCGGCGGCTCAACGAGGGCGTGGCCAGCCCGATCGAAGAGCGGGAGGCGTCACAGCAGCTGGACGAAAGCCGGCTCAATTACCTCAGCGCCCTCTTTGATTACGTGATGGCCGTGAGCGAACTCGAAACAGCTATCGGAAAACCGATGCTGCCCTTCGAGGATGTGTACCGCTATACCAGCAACTGACTCCGGACCGTAGCACCCGATTATCTATGATCTTGCATTTGCCCGCTTTCCCGATGAACCGCACCTTATTGAACCGGCCGGTACTGGTACCGATCGCAGGCCTCCTTCTGTTGAGCATGTTGGTGTTGACCGGCTGCAACGACGCAGGCGACACCGAGGAAGCGGCAGAAGCCGAGCGTCAGTCTCGCCCCGTGGAAGTCTACACCGTAGAAAAGCGAAGCTTTCAGGACCGCGTTGAAGTGACGGGGGCACTGCAGGCGCTGGATGATGCTACGATCTCCGCCGAAATTGCTGGCACGCTACTCTCCCGCACTGATCTCGGTCGTGAGGTCCGCCGTGGGCAGCGCGTCGCCCAGCTCGACCAGGCGAACGCCCAGGCCGGCGTGCGTCAGGCAGAGGCCGCACTGCGGACTGCAGAAAGCCAGCTCTCTCTGGCGGAAGATGCGATGCGTCGACAGGAACCGCTCTACCAGGATTCCATCATCAGTCCAATTGAGTTCGAGCGTGTACGGGCGGAACTGGCGAGTGCGGAAGCAGGCGTAGCGCAGGCTGAAGGTTCTCTGGACCAGGCCCGGGAGCAACTGCGGCGCACCAACATCACCGCACCGTTTGATGGAACGATTGAGGACCACCTGGCCAAACGAGGCGAACAGGTAAATCCGGGCGAACCCATCATCCGTGTCGTAAATACAGATAGCATGCGCGCACAGCTGGGCATCGCCGAGCGCTACATGAGCCAGCTCCGCGTTGGGATCCCCGTCGAGGCCACCTTCCGCTCCTATCCCGGAGAAACGTTCGAGGGCCGGGTTATCTTCGTTGGCCGGACCATCAGACCCGGGAGCCGCACGATTCCGATGGAGATCGAATTTCCTAACCCGGAGGGCCGGCTCAGGCCAGACATGACGGCGCGGGTTGCCGTGCCCCTGGAGGATTTCGAGGATGTAATCGTCATCCCCGCTCGATCCACCGAACGTGATGAGGAGGGAACGCTCGTTTACGTGGTGGGAGAAGACAACATTGTAGAGAGCCGCATCATCGAGACGGGGCCAACCTTTGAGGGCCAACTCGTTGTGCTCTCCGGTCTTGAGGAAGGCGAACGCCTTATCGTGGCCGGACAGGGAAGCGTGAGCGATGGCGACCTCGCTGACATCCGAGAATCATTCGATTCAATTGAAGATGCCCTCATGGAGCCACGATCCGCGCGCCGGTAGCCAGAAGCCCCTCCGCCCTAATACTTTTGCTGTGATAGTGCCATGAATCTGAGCAACCTTTCCGTCTCGTTTCGCACGGCTGTGCTCGTGCTCGTCGTGCTGCTCACCTTCGGGGGCCTGGCGAGCTACATCACGATTCCAAAGGAAGCCAATCCGGAGATCGAGATCCCGATCATCATCGTCTCCACCATTTTCCCCGGGGCCAGCCCGTCCGATGTGGAGGGACTCATCACCCAGCCCATTGAACAGGAACTGCAGGGCATATCTGGCATCGACGAGATTCGCTCCATCTCGACAGAAGGCGCCTCCATCGTGACAGTCGAGTTTTTGCCGGGCACCGATACCAACGAAGCGTTCCAGCGGGTTCGCGACCGGGTGGACCAGGCACGCCCGGAGCTCCCTACTGATGTTGAAGAGCCCATCATCAACGAGGTGGATCTCTCGGAATTCCCGATCATGACGATCAACCTTGCGGGCGACTATTCACTCTCCCGCCTTCAGCGCGTGGCCGAAGATCTTGAAGATGCCCTCGAAGTCGTTGAGGGAGTGCTGGAAGTTGACATCATTGGCGGTATCGAGCGAGAAGTGCAGGTAGACGTCGACCTGAGCGCACTGCAGGCCTATGGCTTGTCGTTCAATGAACTCGTCGATGCTATTCAGCGCGAAAATGTGAACGTGCCGGGAGGCTCCATCGACGTCGATCGGATGAATTACCTGATCCGTGTCGATGGCGAAATCAGCGAGCCGGACGAGCTCAACTTCTTCGTGATCAGTTCTCCGGATGGCATCCCCGTCTATCTCCGTGATGTTGCAGACATCGACTTCGGGTTTAAGGATCGAGAGTCGTATGCGCGCCTGCGCATCATCCAGGAGAAGGACGAAAACGACCGGTACCGGCAGATATTTGATTCGGGAAATAACTCCGACGCGGAGCTGCAAGTCATCAGTTTGGAGGTGAAGCAGCGTACCGGTGCCAACATCCTCGAAACCGCAGCGGGCGTGAAGGCTGCACTGGAGGACTTCCCCTTCCCCAGCGGCACCGAATGGGTCATAACAAGTGACGACAGTGAGAATGTACAGCAGCTTGTAAGCGACCTTGAGAACAACATCATCAGTGGCCTTCTTTTCGTTGTGCTGGTGCTGCTGTTCTTCCTTGGCGTACGGAATGCGTCCCTGGTGGCTATTGCCATTCCGCTGTCGATGTTCATGTCGTTCCTGGTGCTACAGGCAGCCGGCATCACACTGAACTTTATCGTTCTCTTCACCCTCATCATTGCACTCGGTATTCTGGTGGATAACGCCATCGTGATTATCGAGAACATCTACCGGCTGCGCGAGCAGGGTCTCGGGCGGCTGGAGGCAGCACGCCAAGGAGCAGGAGAGTTTGCCGGTGCTATCACCGTCGCCACACTCACCACCTGTCTCACCTTCTCGCCGATGCTCTTTTGGCCGGGCATTACGGGCGAGTTTATGGCCTTCCTGCCGCTTACCCTGATTGTGGCACTGCTCTCGTCCCTTTTCGTGGCCGTGTTCGTCAGTCCCGCACTGATGGCAATCTTCGGGCGTACGCCCGATGAAGAGACTCCCCCGATACCCCGCACCGGATGGTATATCATCCTCGCAGCGCTCGCACTCGGCGTTATGGTGCTTGGCTTTGCCAGTTGGCAGACGCTGTTCGTACTGGCGATTGCAATACCGCTTGCGTACGTCTTTTTCCGCTTCGCCTTCCAGCCTATTTCCCGACTCTTTATGGAGCGGCTGATGCCCCGGCTGCTGGCATGGCACCGACAGGTTCTCGGATGGATGCTGCGACGCGATTATACAGTCTCGCGAGCATTTGCACGCAATACGCTCGCTCTCGGAGCGTTCACCGGGGGCGTACTGCTATCCATCCTCGGCGGCCTGGTGATGATTGTGAGCACGCCGGCAGCCCTATTCCTCCTGATACCGGGTGGTGTTGCTACGCTGGTTGGGATTATCGGCATCTTTTTGCACTCCGCCGAATGCCTGTTGCGCGGAGGCTGGTGGGCCGTGCGCTTCGGTGTTGGACTGGGACTGCTGATGGTCGTACTCCTCAGCCTTACGTACTTAACACGCAACCCCGTCGCGGCCGCCGACTTCCTGCTGCTGATGGCGCTCCCTGCCATCGTGATACTTGTTGGCCTGGCGGGCGCAGTATTTGGAAGCTTCAAGCTGCTGACTGACAACCGGGCGCTCCTCCTTAACGCAACCCTCGGCGGCGGGCTATCGCTACTTTTCCTCTTTGCCCTTGCCCCCACCGGCGTAGAATTCTTTCCGGATACCGACCCGAACCAGGTGCGCATCAATATGGAAGCGCCACTCGGGACGAACATCGACGCCAGCGACAGGATTGCCGCTCGAGCTGACCAGCAGATCCTCGATCTCTTCCGGTCGGATGATCTGGTGCTGAAGAACACCGAAAATATGCTGACCAACGTGGGCGTCACCGGCTCGGGCGACTTTGCAGCGGGGCAACCGCTCGCTGAGCGTTCTCGCATTACGCTCAACATGGTGGACTATGGAGACCGGAGCGAAGCCTCCGCCCTCACGCTCGCCAAGGTGCGTGATGTGATCACGGGCATTCTGCCCGACATTACGCTGGATGTGCAGCGTGACCAGCTCGGCCCGCCTACGGGTCCTCCCGTCAACATCGAAATCACGGGGCCTGACTACGACGAAATCGTACGCCTGGCCGATGAAGCACAGCGCATCGTCAGCGAAGCACAAGAGGCCGGCCAGATTCGCGGTCTGGTGGACCTGCGTGATAACCTCGAGCTCGGACGACCCGAGGTGCGCGTAGACATCGATCGCGAGCGAGCGTCCAGTTACGGACTGTCAACCGCACAGATCGGGCAGACCGTGCGGGCAGCTATCGCGGGCACTGAAGCCAGCACGTATCGCGTCGGCGATGACGACTACGACGTGACCGTTCGGCTGAAGCCAGAGCAGCGCGCAAGCCTATCTACACTCGAAAATCTGAATCTGCTGAGCGCTCAAACAGGTCAGCAGATACCGCTGGCATCCGTGGCTGAGTTTATCGACGGTGATGGCCTCGGATCGATTACACGGCTCAACCTCCAGCGGGTGGCGGTCATCGAAGGGCAGAACGCCCCAGGCTTTAGCGGACAGGAAGTGCTACAACAGGTGCAGGAAACCCTTGAGGAGTTCGCGAACGACCTACCCCCCGGCTACGGCCTGGAATACACCGGTGAGCAACAGGATCAGGATGAGGCGTTCGGCTTTCTTTTCGTTGCGCTGATGGCTGGCATCATGCTCATCTTCCTCGTGACGGTTGCAAAGTTTAACTCGCTGGCCGCCCCGCTGATTGTCTTGTTGGCCGTTGGTCTCAGCCAGTTCGGGGTGATATTTACGCTGCTGATGAGCCAGACGCCCTTCGGGCTGATGGTTTTCGTCGGCATCATTAGCCTCTTCGGCATCCTGGTGAACAACAACATCGTTCTGCTGGACTACATTCAGCAGCTGCGCGCCCAGGGGCTCTCCAAGAACCAATCAATTATTATCGGTGGGGTAAACAGGCTGCGGCCTGTCTTGCTGACCGCGCTTACCACCATTCTGGCTCTCATACCGCTTACGTTCGGTATACAGATCGATTTCGTCGGCCTGCTCGCCAACCTCGACCCCGACTTCCAGCTTGGCTCGCAGAACACGCAGTTCTGGGGGCCGATGGGAACGTCAATCATCGGCGGGCTGCTATTCGCACTCTTTATTACGCTGCTGGTAGTGCCCACCATCTTTTCCGTGTTCGAGTCGCTGGGCCGGCGATTCGGAGATATCTTCGGTATCCAGCCCGCCGAAGATGACATCGTTTCGGGGGATGGTGCCGCAGATGTGGAAGAACCTGCAGAACCTGCTCTGGAGGGTAACGGGCAGGCTGGCGATGAGCCGGAGCCCGATACATCTCCTGCGGATGACCCGGGGCCTTCCGGCAGGGACAGTGGCTGATTCTGCCCCGATCCGAAACCAACCCCACCCGACAGCATACTTTCTGCATAACCACACGGGGGTGCGCTGTACCGCGCATCCCCCTTTTTCTTTCGCCCGAGACATCCTCACGCACCGACAAGCCATCTGATGGGCCTTCTGCTGCTCTATGCTGCACTGGCACTGGGCGTGTCCTTCCTCTGCTCCATAATGGAGGCGGTCCTCCTTAGCACAACACCATCGTTTGTGGCAGCGCGGGCCCGCGCCGGCACGAAAACCGGTCTCCGACTGCAGTCGCTCAAAGAGGATATCGATAGGCCGCTCGCGGCTATCCTCAGCCTTAACACTATTGCCCATACCGTTGGTGCTGTGGGCGTCGGCGCACAGGCCGCCATCGTATTTGGCGATGCGCTGGTTGCCGTCACATCGGGCGTACTCACACTACTGATTCTGATCTTTTCCGAGATCATCCCCAAGACGCTCGGGGCGCTCTACTGGCGACAACTTGCACC
>SLED01000110.1 GCA_007124945.1 Salinibacteraceae bacterium
GTCAGTGGATAGTTACGATCCTTGCAAAAGAGCAAAAAGATGAAATCACCGAAGGAGCGTACTCTTGCACTGCTTAACCGCCTCAATGACGATGTCACGTTTGGCGACATACAGTACGGTATCTATGTTCTTCAGAAAATTCAACGCGGCCTAAAGGATATCGAGGAAGGTCGCGTAGTTTCACATGAGGAGGCAAGGAGGCAAATAGCTCGATGGCGCTAATCCGCCATGAGCCAATCCCATTTTACTTACCTGACGTCGACAAGTAATTCGTGACAGTTGTATTTGGCATAGCAGCCGCGCGACTCAGTGCTGGCAAGATCCTTTCAGTCCAGCGGTGGCGCTCTCTGATCCTCTCGCTGGGATTTTTAGTTCTGCTGTCAGCCTGCACCGACACCCAATCCACCGACGACGTCCCTGCGGAAGAAACCGCCACGCGCGAGCTCCCCACCTACCGGATGGGACTCGATTCGCAGCACCTTTCACGCGCCGTCGAGCGAGCAGAAGAGCTCCCGCGCACCCACAATCTTCTGGTGGCACGCCACGGCGAGATTCAGTTCGAGCACCACTTTGCCGGCCCCGGCCCGGCACAGGCCGTCAATGTCAAGTCCGTCTCAAAAAGCATCCTCTCAGCGCTCGTAGGTATCGCCATTGACGAAGGCTACCTCGACGGCCCAGACCAGCCCATTGAGCCGTTTTTCGAGCAGTACCTAAACGAGGACGACGACCCGCGCAAACGCGAGATCACCGTGGGCAATCTGCTGTCGATGCAGTCAGGCCTTGAGCGCACCTCCGGCGGCAACTACGGCGCGTGGGTGAGCAGCTCCAACTGGGTGCGGTACAAGCTGAATCAGCCGCTGCGTTCCGACCCCGGCTCCTCACGGAGTTACAGTACAGGCAACACACACCTGGCCTCCGCAGTGCTTACCGAGGCGACTGGCCAGAGCACGTGGGCTTTCGCGCGAGAGCATCTGGCCGAACCGCTGGGCATCCGCCTCCCGCAATGGCCGGCCGATCCGCAGGGCATTTACTTCGGGGGCAACGATATGATGATCTCGCCCCGCGACCTCGTGCGTTTCGGCGAACTCTACCGAAAGGGCGGCTACCTCAACGGACAACGCATCATCCCGCACACCTGGATCCGCGACTCCTTCATCCCGAAAGCCAATTCTCGCTGGAGCGGTGCCGGCTACGGCTATGGCTGGTTCAGCAGTCTGATCGGTGACCACCCCGCCTACTATGGCTGGGGATACGGCGGGCAGTACCTTTACATTATCCCGGGGCTCGAACTCACCGTGGTAATCACCTCCGACCCGTACTCAGCCGGCGGTCGCAGTCACCGCGCCGAGCTACGCCGCATCGTGGAAGAAGAGATCGTGCCGGCAGCCGAGAAAGGCGGCGAAATGATCGCTGAAATTGAGAAAGGCGATTAACCTTCCGGCTCCCGCAGCTCCTTCACCCGCGCCACGTTCCAGGCGTGGCCCTTCTCCTTCCCGTTCGGCGTCTCCAGCACGTACGGCAGATCGCGCAGCTCCGGATGGTTGATAATACGCCGCATGCCCTCCTCCCCGATCTTCCCCTCGCCGATGTGCGCGTGCCGGTCGATGTGCGTACCGCAACCCCGCTTCGCGTCGTTCAGATGGATGGCCTTCAGCCTGCCCAGCCCCACCACTTCGTCCAATATGGCTACTGTCTGGTCGACCGCCTCCGGCGTGGAGAGATCGTACCCCGCAACGAAGATATGCGCCGTGTCGATGCACACGTGCAGGTCTTGATCTGAGAGGCGAAGCACTTCCGCAAGGTGCTCGAACCGGCCGCCGAGCTTGGTGCCACTGCCGGCATCGGACTCGATGAGAACGTGCACACCGTCTGGTACGCGCAACTGATCCAGCGCGCGAGCAGCGTTCTCGATGCCCCGCTCCTCCCCCGCACCGGTATGCGCGCCAAGGTGTACGTTCACGTATGGAATCCCCAGCAATTCCGCCGCCTTGAGGTCCTGCTGTAACGAGCTGATCGAATTCTCTCGGAGCTCCTCCTTCGGTGTCGCAAGGTTCACAAGGTAGGAGGCATGAATCAGCCAGGGGCCCGTCAACTGCTCCTCGGTCTCCTGCCGGAAACGTTCAGCCTCACCCGGATCCACCTCCGGCTGCCGCCACATCTGCGGCGAGTGCGTGAAGATCTGCCCGCAATTACCCCCAACCTCCACCTGCCGGGCCACCGCCTTCGCCACACCCCCAGCAATTGATACGTGCGCCCCAACCTTCATGCGCGTTTCTGATATTTGTTTTTGTTCAGGTCTTACACCGGCACCAACAGCCCCGCATCGCCATGTGCCCACCTCCTCCTGGTGCCCCACACCCCCGTGTTGGCGGTTCGTTCTGAACCGTCTCCGCCATCGGTAGATCCACCACCGGTTCACGCACGGTTGGCGCACCTGCATATTGGCGCCTGAAAGCTGCAGTCGTGCATGACTCGGGCCGCTGAACAGAAGCCCTGGCCGCATCATAGACAGCGCTGTCAGGTGCCGTCTTTACCTCGCATTGTCCTTCCAGTGCTGGAACCGAGACGCTTCCGCTGATGCGCCTCACTACCCCAGGCGTCCACCGTCAAAAAGAACCCGCGGAAGCGGTCACTCATCCCCGTCCGTCAAAAAGCGAATCAGCTCGGGGAAGAACAGCTCCGGCGCCTCGAAGTGAGGATTATGGCCAACATCTTCAAACAATACGAGCACCGCGTTTGGCAGCATGTTGGCCGCATTCTCCGCAAGCTCCGGGAAGTCCGGCCCGTCCTCCTCCCCTCCAATCACGAGCGCGGGCGTTTCGATGTTGGGCCAGTCGTACACCACCGGCTCGTTGAAGACCATCTGCCGGTTGAGCGCGCGCACCTTTGCCAGCCGCGGAAAATCGCCGCTCTGCGTCCAGCCGTAATGGATGCGGATGTACTTCTCGTATGCCTCGTCCCAATCGACGTAATAGGCCTCCTGCCCAGCGCGAATCTCGTCATAGCCGCGCGCGAGCTCGGCCTCGTACACCTCATCGATCGGTTGATAGGGGCGCTGCAGCCGGAAGTCCACCTTGCCGATCATGTTGACGAGCGCGACATGCGTGGTGCGGTCCGGATGCAGCAACGCAAACCGCGAGGCCAGCATCCCTCCCATCGAATGCCCGACAATGGCAGCCTCGTCGATCCCGAGTTCATCCAGCAGCTTTGCCGTGTTATACGACTTCGTGTTGAAGCTGTACGAGATGATCGGCTTGCTGGAGCGTCCGAAGCCAATCTGGACGGGCACCACCACGCGGAAACCCGCCTCCGTGAGCGCGTCGATCGTCGTATCCCAGTATGCTCCGAAAAAGTTCAGTCCGTGTAGCAGCACCACTGTCCGACCGTTCGCCTCCCCCGTCGGCTCTACATCCATGTAGGCCATCCGCAGATCCTTTCCCTGCCGCCTGAACTCCAGAAACGACACCGGGTGGGGGTACTCGATCTCCTCCACATTAATGCTGATTGGACCGTAGTCATCTGAAGGAGCTACCTGGGTGGTGTCACTGGCGGCCGGCACTATCTCGTCACCGGGTACAGGAGCGTGCGTGCTCCAGCCCGAGAGTAGCAGGGCAGCAAGTAAAAACGTCAGGAGAGTTGTTTCGCGGTGATTCATGCCGGGCACGGTAAGACTCAGGAAATCGGCTCACCACATTATACAAAACCTGTCCCGTGGTTTACAGGCAACGCTCTGCGGGCA
>SLED01000338.1 GCA_007124945.1 Salinibacteraceae bacterium
AGATCTTTGCTCAGCGATTACTCTTTGACGGCGCGGCGATCGCGCGGGCCGTTGCACTCGGAAAGCCAGCTGAAGCCCGGGCGATTCTGCAGGCCTACGTCGATGCTCATCGCATGCGCGAGGAATTTTCGGACGACCGTCCGGGCGCTTCCGAAATACCGGTACTTCCGTCCTACACTCGAAGCATCGTGTACGACTATTTTGTGCGCGGAAGGCGAACGTTTCGCGAACTTCCTGCTGAAGCGTTTCGCACGCTCCATCAACCGGACTCCTGATTGCGAGTGGTGTTTTGCAATCGAGCCGTTGCCCGGACAGGCCACAGCGCCACCGCCACGCTGGCAAGGACAAGCAGCATTCCCGCAATGGCCATACCTACCGGCACTTCTCCAAAGAAAACCACTGCCAAAAGAGAGGCCCCGACCGGCTCAACGAGTGCAAGTAGCCCCACGACAGCTGCTGGCAGATAGCGGAGCGCGTAATTGAATGATCCGTGGCCCAGGATGGACGGCCCGATGGCCATGAGAGTGCACAGCAGGTAGAACTCGGTTGAGAACCCTGTAATCGGCTTTCCGCTTACAGCGGCCGTTAAAAGCGTGGTTAGTGCAACCACTACGTAGAGCGGAAAGACGTACGCGAGCCAGGAGCGCTCCTTACGCACGACTCGGCCGATCAAGAGATAGAAACTGACCAGCAACGCCGCCGCCAGCGCCAGGAGATTTCCGACCAGCGGATTTATTGCTCCCGAGAGTCCACCAGCATCGCCGTATCCTATGAGGGCTGCACCGATCACGCCGACAGCGATCGCAAGCCATCGGCGGCGTGAGAGACGTTCTCCGAGCAGCACAAAACCCAGGACCGCGAGAATAATCGGACTCGTGGTGACGAGTACCGTCGCGCTCGCTACAGTGGTGTAGAACAGCGCCTCGATGAATGCGACAAAGTGAAGGCCCAGCATCACGCCGGCACCTCCAATCAGGAGCCATTCGCGGCGGGTGATCTCCCACATTTCCTCCCACGCCAGCGGAAGGGCAACAGGCGCGAGAAAAAGTGCTGCGAGGCCAGTGCGCCAGACGGCGATCGTCATCGCGGGCGCTTCGCCGGCCCATCGTACCAGAATAGCACTGAAAGCAAAACTTACAACACCAATAAACAGGGCGGGCCATAGCAACCAGGGTCGCTGTGCTGCCGCATGTGCCGGCCCTTCCGCCATAACTATCGGAGCCGATCCATCGAGCGGACCAACTCAATGTCGCTCTCTATCGCGCGCCTGGCCATCCAGAAAAAGAAATAAGCCACACCGGGGAGAAGCAGCGCCAGCAGCCGCCCCCAATCGAGCTGCCCTTCAGGCTGTACGTCAAGAGCACCGGCAAGGTAAAATCCTCCACCAATAATGAGAAACACCAGCACCGTTAACAACTGAGCGCCGAGCACAAACTTACGCTGCCGGGGCCGGTCTTCATACATGAAGATCGACCATACCGCAACGGCAGAAGCCGCCGCAATTCCTCCCAGCGTAGTTGGAACGAACCAGTTGTAGAGCTCCGCCGCAAGACCCTGCCAGATCACCGGCATAAACGCGATAACCATCAGCGCGATTGCACCAAGTGCCAGATACAGGGTTTGGATTCGCTGAATCATACCCGTTTACTCTTCGATATCTGAAAAATTGGGACTGCGTACTTTCTCACTCAGCTTGCAGGATTTACGTGCGTTCTGCCACCCGTTGGGCCAGATCCTCAGCAAACTCCATGGTCGATGCACTGCCACCCACATCAGGCGTCAGCGTGTTGCCGTTGCGATAGGCATCTTCAACGGCCTCGGCTACTGCACTTGCTGCGGTCTGCTCACCCAGGTGTTCAAGCATCATGGCCGCCGTTCGAATAAGTGCGGTCGGGTTGGCCAGCTGCTGCCCCGCGATATCGGGCGCGCTACCATGAACTGCTTCAAATACGGCGCAATCGTCGCCGAAGTTTGCACCGGCCACTACGCCCAGCCCACCCACGAGCCCTGCTGCCAGATCGCTCAGGATGTCTCCAAACAGGTTTGTCGTCACGATACAATCGTACTCATCTGGACGTGCGACGAGCTGCATGCACATGTTGTCGATGATGCGGTCGTTGAACGCCAGATCATCATACTCCTTGGCGATATTCTCGCCGATCGAGAGAAACATGCCTGACGTTTGTTTGAGGATGTTTGCCTTGTGCGCCAGAGTTACCAGCTTGCGACCATTCTTCCGGGCATAATCGAAACAGAATCTGATGATACGCTCGGATCCCTTTCTGCTGACACGGGCGATGGCTTCGGCAACCTCACTTTTCTCGTCATAGTCCTCGATTCCCGCGTAGAGACCCTCGGTATTCTCCCGAAAGATTATAAGATCCACGTTATCGAACGGCGTATCCAGACCTGGAAGCGACCGGCAGGGCCGGACGTTGGCGTAAAGGTCAAGGCGCTGCCGGAGCTCTACATTCACACTCCTGAAGCCCGTCCCCACTGGCGTTGTGACGGGTCCCTTAAGCGCTACGCCGTTTTCACGAACGGAGTCGAGGATGTGGTCGGGAAGGGCATTATCGTACTCCTCCAGCCCTGCAGCCCCCAGCGACTCGTGTCGATCCCACTCGAAGGAGACGCCCGTGGCGTCCAATACGTGGAGGGTTGCCTCCATCACTTCTGGTCCAATGCCATCTCCTGGAAGTATCGTGACTCTGTGGGTCATCTGTAAACGTGAAACTCGTAAGCAAAAATGAAAGGATTGAAGCGCGCCCCTGCCTGCTCTGTGGGCGACGCGGCGACATTGAAAATACACGGGCTGCACAAAAAAAAAGCCCTGCCGGAGCAGGACTTTTTGAAATCAAGTAAGATTCATTTGCCCGAGCCTACTGAGGCTGCTCGCGCGCGGAGTAGTTGATGCGGAGGGTATTGGCTTCTCGTAGCTCCTCTTGCACGTCTGTTACGATGCCCATCTCCGCTGTATAATCAACCCGCAGGGAGACAATCAAGCGCGGTTCTTCCTGCAGGTGGCGGTACATGATGTTACGGATAGACGGGAATTCCTCTTCCTCAATTAGAGCATCATCGATCTGAACGCGCGTCTCACCCAGTGCACCACCGGGAAGGCGTAGAGGGCCGATCCAGATGTTGGTTACAAAGCGACGCTGCTCAATCTTGGTAAGGGCCTCGGCCTGCGGAAGTGTGGTACGCACCTGCACCTCAGTTTCGCGGAGTACCGTGGTTACCATGAAGAAGATGAGCAACATGAAGATGATATCCGGCATTGAGGCAACCGGTATCCCCTTGTCTTCACCGCTGGTCCGCTTCTTCTGAAATTTCTGGTTCATCGTAAGGAGTATTGTAGATCAATAGCGATAGATGGCGGGGATGCCTTAGCCGCGATCCGGCTCGGCGACAGAAATCTGCGCGGGGAACGCTTCACGGATCATATTATCCTCGTCCTCACCGAGCTGATTTCTATAGGCGTCATAGCTCGAATAGGTGATCCCGTCCGTATATTCACCTGATCGAGCGGCGTCATCCCATATCGTGAAGTATGCCATCCATACCTCATCCAGGACGTCTATATAGCGCTCATACCGGGTCTGTGCCTGGGTTTTTATGGAGACAACAGCAAGGCCCGGACGCTCCGAGAGGTTGGGGTCGTCACCAAAGTTGGTTACGTGCCGGATGACCTGGTCACGTACTTCTCCAACATTGGACGGCTCATCA
>SLED01000226.1 GCA_007124945.1 Salinibacteraceae bacterium
CGCCCCGACCTCGATGGTACCTCACGTCTCTCCCCGTACCTCCATCACGGCGAGCTCTCGCCACGACAGGTATGGAATGCCGTACAGGAGACTTCGAACGGATCTCTCGGCGAGGGTGCCGAAACGTTTCTCAAAGAAATCGTGTGGCGGGAATTCTCCTATCACCTCCTACACCACTATCCGGAGACGACCACGAATCCGTTAAAGGACAAGTTCGCCAACTTTCCATGGGAGGAAGATGCGGACGCCCTGGCACGCTGGCAACAGGGAAGGACGGGGTACCCTATCATAGATGCCGGGATGCGGCAGCTCTATGAAGTCGGCTGGATGCACAATCGCGTTCGGATGATCGTGGCATCTTTTCTGACAAAAGATCTATTGATTCCCTGGCAACACGGCGCGCGCTGGTTCTGGGACACACTGGTCGACGGAGACCTTGCAAGCAACACGATGGGCTGGCAATGGGCTGCCGGGTGTGGCGCAGATGCGCAACCGTTCTTTCGCATTTTCAATCCCGTAACACAGGGACAGCGACACGACCCGGATGGCGCCTACGTAAAGCGGTACGTTCCCGAACTTGCAGACCTCCCGGTGGAGCACCTCCACGCTCCCTGGGAAGCGCCGGCTGAGGTGCTGCGAAACGCTAATGTAAAGCTCGGGGACACGTATCCTGAGCCAGTAGTTGATCACAGCGAGGCCCGGGAGCAAGCCCTCGAAGCCTACGAACGCATAAAGTAACTGCCGCACTACGCGATATGGCGACGCGAACCTATCAGAGCCGAATCGATGCCCCACCCGGAAAAGTGTTCGACTGGCATGCGCGCCCGGGAGCCTTTGAGCGCTTGACGCCACCCTGGGCACCGGTTCGCCTCGAATCATCGGAAGGAGTGAGCGACGGGGCCCAGGCGGTCCTGCGCATCGGTCCCGGACCGCTTGCTGTGCGCTGGGTGGCGGAGCACCAGGAGGTTATCCAGGGTGAGCAGTTTGTAGATCGACAGGTTACCGGCCCCTTCCGATCATGGAAGCATCTCCATCGCATGGAATCGCTTGATGGCGACGCAACGCGGCTCATCGATCACCTTGAATACGAGCCGCCCTTTGGGGAGATCGGGCACTTGTTGAATGACTTTTTCGGAGGGCCTGAGCTGGACCGTCAGTTTTCCTACCGGCATCGTATCACGCAGCAGGATCTCAGCTTGCATCGGCAAATGAACCCGGGTGAGAGAACACTGCGCATTGCCGTCAGCGGTACCAGTGGGCTTATCGGCAGCGCGCTCTGCGCCTTCCTCACTACCGGCGGGCACGACGTCTATCGCATGGTGCGGTCGCGTCCGGTACAGGCTGAAGAAATATATTGGAATGCAGAGGAGGGCGAGATTGAAGCGGACAAACTGGAGGGGCTTGACGCGGTGATCCACCTTGCGGGAGAGAGCGTGTTCGGCCTCTGGACACAACGTAAGAAGGAACGCATCTATGAGAGCCGCGCCAAGGGCACCCGGATGATTGCAGAAGCCATTGCAGGCTGTACAGCACCACCCTCCGTGTTCATTTCAGCCTCTGGCATCAGCTATTACGGGGAGCAGGGAAGCACCCGCGTGACGGACGACATCATCTCTAAGGGCGGAGGTTTCCTGCCGGCGGTTGTGCGCGCGTGGGAAGGCGCTGCCGATGCTGCTCGTAGCGCAGGAGTGCGGACGGTACATCCCCGGATCGGTGTCGTTCTGACGCCCGCCGGTGGCGCTCTCAAAGTGATGACCCCGGCCTTCTGGATGGGGCTTGGTGGCCGCGTTGGATCTCCCGATCAGTACTTTCCCTGGATTACGCTCGACGACGTAATCGGGGGAATCTACCACATGCTGTTTGAGTCGAGCCTGGAGGGGCCGGTAAACCTGTGCTCGCCAGAGCCCGCGCGCATGCAGGATTTTGCGAAAACCCTCGCACGCGTGATGCGCCGGCCAGCCATGGTGAGCGTCCCTTCTGGCGTTGTGCGGCGAGTAGCAGGCGAGATGGGAGAAGCGATGCTACTGACGAGCATCCGAGCCATACCCGAAAAACTCACTGCAAGCGGCTACGACTTCCTTTACGGCGATCTGGAGTCCGGCCTCCGGCATCAGCTGGGGCGAACACTGGAGCCCTTCCGTCCAGGTGAGTAATCAGCGCAGTGTACCACCGAGTTCAGCCTCAGCAGCGTCGAGAAGCTCGCGGCTCTGAACAAAACTCAGGCAGCGCTCAAGATCGCCGCTAAACATGTGGTCCACCGTCCGGTGCGGCACGCTATCGCGCACACAGGCATGCGCAGCCTTCACCCCTCGGCCAGGCCGCAGCGGCTTCCGGAAGTCGAGCGCCTGAGCGGCCGTCAGCAATTCGATGGCCAGCACCTGCTCAACGTTGCGAAAAATATCGAGCAGATGCAGCGCTGCGACACTCCCCATACTGACGTGATCCTCCTGCCCCCGGCTCGTGGGGATCGAATCAACCGAAGCGGGATGGCAGAGTGTTTTGTTCTCGGAAACCAACGCTGCGGCCGTATATTGCGGGATCATAAAGCCCGAGTTTATCCCGGTGTCCTCCATAAGTAGCTCCGGAAGGCCATCGTGCCCGGCAAGCAGCAGGTAGGTCCTCCGCTCGGAGATATTGGCCAGTTCCGCCAGCGCCACCTTCGCGTGATCCAGCGCAAGGGCAAGAGGCTGGCCATGAAAATTCCCGCCACTTATGATATCGCCGTCCTCAAACACGATCGGGTTGTCGGTTACGCTGTTGATTTCGCGCTCCACAACGTCCGCCGCGTAGCCAAGCGCATCCCGACTGGCGCCGTGCACCTGAGGCACGCAACGAAGACAGTAGGGATCTTGAACTTTTCCACAGTTTCGGTGTGATTCAAGAATCTCGCTATTCACCAGCAGGTCTCGAACGTTTGCCGCAACTGACTGAGGCCCGGGGTGCGGGCGCACCTGGTGCAACCGTGAGTCGAACGGCTTGATGGATCCCTGCAGAGCCTCAAGACTCATCGCGGCAATCAGGTCCACGAGTGTAAGCAGCCGCTGTACCTGATGAAGCACAAAAGCGCCGTATGCGCTCATTTGCTGCGTTCCGTTGATGAGGGCCAGTCCGTCCTTTGCCTGAAGCGTTAGCGGCTTCCACCCTCGTTCCTTCAAGACCTCCGCCGCCGGTTGCTGGCCCGAACCGTCTTCCGTCCAAAACGAGCCGTAGCCCATCAGCGGCAGTGCCAGATGGGCGAGTGGCGCCAGATCCCCAGATGCTCCAACGCTACCACGACTTGGCACCACAGGAATGGTATCTGCCGCTTCCCACGCAAGCAGTTGTTGAAACGTCTCCTCCGATACACCCGAGTACCCGAGCCCGAGCGCGTGTATTTTCAACTGTAGCATGAGACGCGTGATATCCTTCGGAATGGCCTCCCCCACCCCAACAGCGTGGCTCAGCAGCAAATTGCGCTGAAGCTGTTCTACCTTCTCCGTGGGAATCTGGCGGTTGGCAAGTACGCCGAAGCCCGTGTTGATACCGTAGTGCCGCTCGCCGTTCGCAATGGCACGATCCACCACCTCCCGCGAGGCTCGGACCCGCTCGCCGTCATCCCGCAGTGAATTCATGGACGACTTTAGATCTTCCGAAAGATTTGTTAGGCTCAGCGACGTGCTCATAATCAAGTGAGGGCGCGTGTCCGGTTATCTAATTGAAATCGCAAGGTTATTGCCGATGACGTA
>SLED01000049.1 GCA_007124945.1 Salinibacteraceae bacterium
CAGACCACGCTGCGCAGCGTGCTGGGACAGGTGGAGCTGGACGAGCTGCTGTCCGAGCGCGACAAGATCAACCAGTCGATTCAGGAGATCGTTGACCGGCAGACCGACGCGTGGGGTATCAAGGTGTCGTCCGTCGAGGTTAAAGACGTCGTCCTCCCCGACACGATGAAGCGCGCGATGGCGCGTCAGGCCGAGACCGAGCGCGACCGGCGGGCGAGGGTCATCAACGCCAAGGGCGAGTTCCAGGCCGCGACCAAGCTTGTGGAGGCTGCAGAGATGATGCGCGAGGAGCCCATCGCTCTTCAGCTGCGCTTCCTCCAGACCATGACGGAGCTTGGTAACGAGGGTAATGCCACCACCCTTATGCCGGTGCCTCTCGAGCTTTTTCGGGCCTTCATTCCGGAACTGAATGAGGAGAGGAAAGGGGCTTCGGGGTAGCGACGGATTAGGAAAATGGCGAGGCAGGAAGCTCGCTCCGTATCTTGTACTTATGAGAAGGCTGGCTATGGACGCTCCCAGGCCGGAGCCACATAACGACCTGCCCAAACCAGTCATCCTCGACCCCGATCGAGGATCCATCCGACTCTTGCGATCGGCATCGTCACTTCCTCAAGTAGAGCCGCGCTTGAGCGGTACACCTTCCAGAGGCCTGTCGTGTCGGCGCAGCATCGGCATGAGGGAGTGCGCATCGCCACACCTTTCCGCCTCAACGAGGTAGTGCCGACCACCTCACCCAGTTATCTCTTCACATGACGGAGCAAACCCATCGCCAGTACGCGTGCGCCAGGTGCGGTATTGCGGAGAAACACGTCAAAGGCTTGCTGTCCGCGGCAATGATGTATCAAACCGCCATATTGCGTACGTGCAGGATCTCGCGCTGTCCCATCGAACGAACCGACCCCTTCTCCAGCGTCAGCACGGCAACCGTCGACCCTTCTCCCGTGGCGAATTCTACCTCATAGGCTTCGTCATCAGCATAGACGTGCACCACGACGCCTACGTCGCCACAGGTCAGCCCGTATTCAGGAAGGTCCCGGCCCAATACGATCGTGTCGAGTTCGTCAATCATCGCTTTCTCGGATAAGCAGTAACGAATCGCGGGCGGTCATTTGGGTCAATGATCCATACGGTTCGTATCTCCAGATGGGTATCCCGCGGTGTTCTCAGAGAACCGTAGACAACGCACTTTGTGTCGTAGGGCGATGTGGTGACCTGCTGCACCTTGGTTGCTTCCACCACACCCACCAGGTCTTGCCTGAGCCCATCTATTGTCTCCTCGCTATAACCGTGGGCGCGGATCCAGGGGTTGAAGGCGTCCTATCTGGGCTCCTTCGTCCGTTCTAACGAACGCCTGTGCAGGGTTGCTTTTCGATTTTGCACGGTTACCGGAGGGGCGAGTCTGGAGCCTCGCGGCGGATCACGTGCTCTTGAGATAGCCGAGCCTGGAGCCCGGAAGCGAGTAAAACAGGTGTTCCTCCGAGAATATCGGGATCGCGATGGAAGATCTGGTCACGATCCATGCTGTACCTCAGAGGTCAATGAATCGCTTAACCTGAAATGCGATTTTGGCTACTGCTGATTCAGCGAGGCACCGAGTCAGCATACCCCACGCAGATCGCCACGAAGGAGATTACTGCATTCGGCACTTTCAGTAGAGGAGCGACTCCCTGAGTTCGGCCCCGCTGTTGGTCGAACAGCGACTGTTATGACTCCTTTTCGCCTTCTGATTCGTTCGACCTCTGTTCTCGGTCTTGCTGGCGCCTAATATAATAATCAACAACGCGCTTCGGATCGTGTCCGTGTTCGGCAGACACTTCATGTCGTGCTTTTCGTACCCGGCCAATCGCAGGGTCATCTTTCTTCTTTTGAATCTTCGTCATCGTTCTCACCGAGCAATTCGAGTGGCGTTACCAGCGCTGGGACAAAGAGCCCAAGTAAAGTATTGATACGCCTGATGTGGTCAAATTTGTTCGCATTAGCCAGATGTCTGCAGTTCCATGTGAGAAGAAAGTCGCACTTGTAGTAGGAGGCCATAGCGAGGTGAAGCGCATCACCAACTGGATCGTCAGGCATAACACGGTGCTGAATATAAGCCTCAACGATCTCTCCAATTTCTGGCGTGATTGGTAGCAGTTCTACATTTTCAATGAGCGCAAGCGCATCTTCCTTGACGGGATGGTTGCCTCGTTCGAGTTCATCAACGACCGCGTCGCAAGTTACAAGCTCATACCGGGATCGATGCGCATCCCACCACTCACGTGTCCATCTGCGTCGAGCAACCATCTCGGGCTCGGTTCGCACCTCGTGATAGAAACTTGGGATGGTCGTTTCGATGTAGACGTTTGCATTAGACATGTCTTATCAATGCAGCGACTATGGTACGAGTGGGTCGGAACGGCCGAATTCGTGACTGGAGTCTCCTATCTCGCAAATCCGTTTCGCTACATCTCTTTGCTTCGTTTATCATCCAACTCGGATGCGACCTTTTGGGGCCCGTCGATCACAATGAAAAGCCGTAGAGCGAAAGGCATCGACTCTCAGCACGGCTTTGCAGGGATGCAGGATAGGCGAGGAAAACGGCGAGGCTGGAGCTTTGCTTCACATGGCTTGCTCGACGAGGTCGGGGAAGGTACGTTCCCGGGCCGGACCCGCGAACAACGTGCCCAAACCAGTCATCCTCGACCCCGATCGAGGATCCATCCGACGCCTATGGTCGGCTCCGTCGGGTCCTCAAGTAGAGGCGGTAAACCTTCCTGAGGACTGTCTTGTCGGTGCCGTATCTCCATGAGGGCGCGTGCGTCGTCGCCTTTTACGCCTGAATGCTGTAGGGTCGGCAAGGTCACCCACCAACAAACCGCCGCATCGGGCTGGTGCGGGTGCTGGTGGCGGTGAAGGCGGCGGTGGGGAAGCGCTCGCGGAGGTAGCGCCAGAGGAGGGCTTCGGTGAGGGCTTCCGTCTCGTAGTGGCCGGCGTCGATGAACGCCATGCGGGCATTGCCGCTGTCGTCAAGGACGTTGAAGTAGTCGTGGTACTTAACGTCGGAGGTTACGTACGCGTCGGCGCCGGTGGCCATCGCCTGCTTGACGAAGCCCGCTCCCGCGCCGCCGCAGACGGCCACGCGCTGCACCTCGGCCTCGGGGTTACCCGCATAACGTAGAGTCTCGGCCTCCAGGCGCGTACTGATGAGCTGCAGGAACTCCTTCAGAAGCATCGGCTCCTCAAGATGTCCTACCGCACCGAGCCCAGCTGTGGTGGTCGGCTGCTCTACAGAATAGACGTCGTGCGCCACCTCCTCGTAGGGGTGCGCCTCCACCATCGCCTTGCGCACGGCGTACAGGTGCCAGCGGGGTACCTCCATCTCCAGCTTTACCTCACGAGCCGATTCGAGACCTCCGCCGGCTTCGCCGATGAACGGGGATGCACCCTCACCCGGCTTGAAGTAGCCGGTACCATCCACTTCAAACGCGCACGCCTCGTATTCGCCGATGGTGCCGGCGCCCGCCTCGGCCATCGCCTCGTGCACGGTGCGGGCGTGGTCTTCCGGCACAAACACGGCCAGCTTTAGCGTGGCATCCGGCATGCCCTGCATGAAATCGAGATCCTGCAGGTCGAGGTGGTCGGCCAGGGCGAAGGAGACCCCGCCGGGGGCCGCATCCAGGTTCGTGTGGATGCTGTACAGCCCGATCCTCGCCTCAGCCAGGCGCAGGGCAAGG
>SLED01000193.1 GCA_007124945.1 Salinibacteraceae bacterium
CAACAAACGGAATGGTGAGCACCAGCAACTGCTCGAGTTCCGGCATAAATTCCCTGATGGATTTAACCCCGACCACTGGACGAACCTGGTCGAGACCCTGGCCTCGCGCCTTAACGTCGCACACTCCGACATCGATCATCTGTTCTTTACGCAGATCAACGTGCAGAGCATCGAAGAGACGATGGATCGACTCGATCTTCCGCACGAGCGCGCCCACAAGGTGATGGACCGGTTCGGGTATACTGGCAATGCCTGCGTGCCTATGGCCCTGGCAGACGCAGCGGATTCGCACAAGCTACGCAAAGATGACCTCGTTTTTCTGGTGGCGTCCGGTGGCGGTGCGGCTATAGCCGGGATGGCGCTGCGATGGGCGTACGACACGTGACGCAAGCATCCGCCACAGTCCTCAGTAGGAACGCAGGGCACTGCGCCCCTACTACAATACCCACCTTCCGCCTCTGACTCGACATAACCCCGACCCTCCACGATGGGCGAAACAACCGCAGCCTGGATTCTCTTCGGTGCCTACCTGGTGGTAGTCAGCATCGTAGCGTTTGTGGGCATCCGCAAGGTGAGCGGCTTCGCTTCCTTCTCGGTCGGTAGCCGTCAGGTCAGTCCGGTGTTCGTGGGACTGTCGCTTGCTGCAAATCTTACGAGCGCCGCCACCTTTATCATCAATCCGGGCCTTATTTATCTGTATGGGATTTCCGGATTTATCGGCTATGCCATTGCCACGCCTCTCGGCATTATCCTTGGCCTTACCATTATGTCCAAGGCATTCAGGCAGATCGGCGATCAGCATACGGCGCTAACGGTGCCGCAGTGGATCGGCGACCGGTTCGGCGATAGCAAGCTTACCCTCTTTTTCGCCTTTATTAGCCTGCTTCTGATCACGTTTGTAGTGCTCATCGTGGTCGGACTCACGCTTGTGCTTTCGAGCGTGCTGCAAATCCCGAACTGGGTTGCTATGGCCATCGTCATCGTCTTCCCGCTTGTCTACATCATGTTCGGGGGAGCGAGTGCCCACACACTCACAAACTCGGCCCAGGCGGTGATCATGGTGGGCGTGGCCTTGCTGCTTATCGGCTCCGGGATTCACTACCTGCAGGGCGGCCTCGGGGGGCTTCTTGAACATCTCCGGGCCATCGAGCCGGTGCTCGCCCAACCGACCAACCCTGACAGTCTGCTCTTTCGGGATTGGTTTGAGGTTGTGGTGGCGAACTTCGTCATCGGCATTGCGATCATCACGCAGCCGCACGTACTGTCCAAGGCGCTCTATCTAAACAGTGAACGCGACGTCAACAAGTACCTCGCGACGGGCTTTATCGTCCTCACGCTGTTCTTCCTCGTGTTGATTGTTGGCCTCTATGCCCGGGTGGTGATGCCCGAGGTCGGCCTTCCACCGGATGAGATCGTGCCGGCCTACATCGTGGAAGTGTTTTCGCCAGGAATGCGCGCCCTTGTCCTGATCGGGCTTGTAGCTGCAGGATTTTCCACCCTGGAAGGGCTGCTGGTCGCCCTCTCCACCATCTTCTCGAATGATATTTACCGGCAGTATGCTACGCGGAATGGGCGTCTCTCTCTTGAAGAAATCGATCAGCGCGGCATTCGCTACAGCAAGTACTTCTTGCTGGCTCTTGCACCGGTGATCGCGCTCTTTTCATATCAGCAGATTGTTGCGCCCGATCTCTCTGTCGCCATCTTCGCCCAAAACGGCGTTTATGCGCTCTTTTCAGCAACGTTTGTGCCCATCATCTTTGGCATATTCAGTGAGCGTATACGAAAAGAAGTGGTGTTCGCTGCCGCCGTCGCTGCGCTCGTTGTGCACTTTGGTATGTATCTCTTTGAGATTTCCATGTACTGGAATAACCCGGCTGTGCCAGCAACCTTCGCGCTCACGACGAGCACCGTCATCGCCCTGGTAGGTCTGTGGGTCTGGCCGAAGCCTGTGGAAGCAGATGATCCTGCCGAAGAGCCTGGAGACCCCGCAGCCGAAGTATTTAGACCGTAACTGAAGCGAGAAGCCTTATGATGCGCACCGATTGGCTCAGCCGCCAGGCGCTGTATCACCCTGATGCTCCTGCGCTTACCTGGCATCCTACGCGCGAGACACTCTCGTTTGCCGACCTCGACAGGCGGGCCCGCGTCCTTGCCACCGAGCTGACCCGGCGTTACGACCTCGGCAAAGGTAGCCGGGTGGCGATCCTCGCCCCAAACAGCCTTGCGCACGTCCTGCTTTTCGTTGCGGCACAGAAGGCCGGGTGGGTGCTCGTTCCGCTTAACGTCCGGCTGGCCACACCCGAGTTGCAGTATCTTATCGACGACTCATCTCCGCATCTGCTCGTGCTGGATGACTCGTTGCGCGAGGAAATGGACGAGCTTTCCATTGATGCACCCAGGCTCTCCCGACCGCATGTCGAAGCATTATCTGAGGATGGCGACCCTGACGTTCGGGGAGAAAACCTCCGGCTACAGGACCCCCTGATGATTCTCTACACCAGCGGCACCACCGGCCGGCCGAAGGGGGCGATCTACACGCACGGGATGTGCTTCCACAACGCAGTCAACACCATTCAGCGACTCGATCTCACAGGGAGTGATTGCAGCTTCAATGCCGCGCCCTTTCATCACACAGGTGGCTGGAATGTGCTGTTGACGCCATTTCTGATGCAGGGCGGCCACACAATTCTCCTCGACGGCTTTGACGCGGAAACCCTCCTGGCGCTCTGTGACAGCGAGGGAATTACGATCATTTGGGGCGTGCCCACCATGCTGAAAATGATGGCTGACTCAGACGCATTCGACAGGGCTGAGCTTGCAAGCGTGCGTTACGCCATCGTCGGTGGGGAGGCGATGCCCGAACCACTCATCCGCGTCTGGCAAAAGAAAGGGGTGGCCATACGGCAGGGGTTTGGGATGACTGAGGTAGGACCCAACTGCTTCTCACTTCCGGAGCGGGATGCTCTTCGCAAAATTGGTTCTATAGGGTTTCCCAACCTGCTTATTGATACCCGCATCATCGACGAGGAGGGCACTGACGTACCGGTCGGCTCTGTCGGTGAGTTGCTGATGCGCGGGCCTGTAGTTACACCGGGATACTGGCAGAACCCCGACGGCACTACTGCCGCCTTCGAGGGCGATTGGTTTAAGACAGGCGACCTCGTGCGACAGGATGAGGAGGGCTATTTCTACGTGGCCGGGCGAAAGAAGGAGATGTACATCAGTGGAGGTGAGAACGTGTATCCGGCCGAGGTAGAAAGCGTCCTGCACGAGTATCCCGGGGTGCGTGACGCAGCGGTCGTAGGGGTGCCGGACGAACAGTGGGGCGAGGCGGGGTTCGCTTTCGTCGTAATGGAGAAAACCGGTAGCACCGAGCCAGAGGCGATACAAACGTTTTGCCGCGACAACCTGGCGGCGTACAAGGTGCCCCGCCACATTCAGTTTGTAGACGAACTTCCCAAAGGCCACAGCGACAAAATCGACAAGAAAGCCCTGTACGAACTGGCCACATCTACAACCCCAGCCTCTTGATTAACCTGCCCGTTTCCTCATGCTTTCTCTTTTGCTGATGACTCTTCTTGCCGCTCCGGCCGCTGATTCTCTTGAGGCCTTCAAGGCACCGTACCCCTCACCCGTAGACACGGTGATGGTCGATGACCGCCACATTGCCTACCATGAGGCCGGCTCGGGAGATCAGACCGTCCTCCTTCTTCACGGACTCGGATCGAACATGGCCCTCTGGCGAGAGACGATTGAGCCGCTGGCAGAGCGTTACCGTGTACTCGCACTCGATCTACCGGGCTACGGCCTCTCCGGGAAGGAGGATGTGCCGGCGACAATGGACTTCTTCGCCGATACTGTTGTGGGATTTATGGAGGCTCATCACGTCGATACGGTGCATCTTATCGGTCTCTCCATGGGCGGACAGATAGCACTCACATTTGCACTCTCTTATCCGGAGCTGGTGGACCGGCTGGTGCTCATCTCCGCGGCTGGTATTGAGACGTTCACCGAAGAACAGGGAATGGCTCTCAAAAGCGTCTACACACCCGAGGCCATCCTTGGCGCCCCGGAAGAAATGCTCCAGCAAAATATCGCGATCAATTTCGCATCGTATGATCACGAGCAGTTCGGATGGCTGCTGGACCAGCGCAAGGCGCTGACGGCGCTGCCCGATGCGGACCTCTACGCCGAAGCGAATGCGAAGTCCGTTGCCGGCATGGTTGACGGGCCTGTCTTCGACCGGTTGGGGGAGATTTCAGCGCAGACCCTTGTACTCTTCGGCAAAGGCGATGCGCTCATCCCGAATCAGCAGCTGAATCCACATCTGAGCACAGAGACCATAGCAGACAGAGCGCGGGAGGCACTTCCGAATGCTGAGGTGCACCTTATTGAATCAGCAGGACATCTGCCGCAGCTCGAGCGCTCGAAGGAGACCACGGACCTCATCCATAGGTTTTTGCGCGGAAAGTGACACGCTGTAGTAAGGCATCAACCCGGCCTCTTTCCGCACCGTGACAGCCTTGAGGCTGGCACTGAGCGCCCTTGCTGTGTCTACCATTGCAAAATGCGGTAACGATTGAACCTTCCAGCGGGGGACCGCGTGGGCACTGATGTCCATTCGATGAGCACAAAGCCTGCTGCTATGCCATTCGCTCGCC
This sequence comes from Salinibacteraceae bacterium, assembly GCA_007124945.1. Classification (GTDB taxonomy): domain Bacteria; phylum Bacteroidota; class Rhodothermia; order Rhodothermales; family Salinibacteraceae; genus Tc-Br11-B2g6-7. The sequence continues at coordinate 4,662 of SLED01000193.1, forward strand.
TGAAAGATATCTCCCTCTATTACGAGGAGAGAGGCAACGGGCCACCAGTGATCTTTGTGCACGGACTGGGTTCAAGCCACAAAGACTGGTTTGCGCAAGCACGCGCTTTTGCCCATTCCTTCCGGGTGATCACACTGGATCTGCGGGGGCACGGTGCCTCCGAAAAGCCAGACGGCCGGTACAGCATTCCCCTCATGGCTGATGACATCGCCCGACTGATGGACCACTTGAACATCCCCGCCGCCCATATTGTGGGCCTTTCGATGGGTGGCATGATTACCCTGCAGCTGGCGCTCGACCATCCATCCCGGGTTAAAACGCTAACCGTGATCAATTGCGATCCGGATTACCGGTTAACGTCTCTGCGGCGGTGGTTTACCTATCTGAGCCGCATTTTATTGCTGAAGATCCTCGGGCCAGAAGGCGTCGCGCGCATGCTCGCTCCGCGCTTACTGCCCGATCCCGACCAGGCCAACCTGCGCCGCACCTTCATCAAGCGGTACAGCCAGAACGATCCTGATGCACTTCTCGCTTCCATCCACGCGATCGCCGGCTGGAGCATACTTGACGATCTTGGTGAGATTACGCAGCCTACGCTCATCGTCGCCTCCGTCAACGACTACACGGACGTCGAGAAGAAAGAGCCTTTTGTAGATCGAATGCCAGATGCGCGCCTGGCGGTATTGCCCTATTCGCATCATGCAGTGCCTGTTGAACGGCCGCGGCTTTTCAACATGCAACTGCGGGCGTTTCTGGCAGAATACTCCTTCGGCGAGGCGGGGCGTGCGATGCAGCAGCTTCACACTGATGCATAGCTGAAACCATCGGCCAGAATCCACATTGCAGGAGCGCTATTGTCTAAAAGGCACGTTCGCTTCGTTTGTCAAATTCTAAGTCTGTGGGTGAGTTTTCTTCGAGGGTTCTGGGGCAGTCGGCTAATCGGGTGAACCGGGCAGCGGCCGCCTTGCTGCTGGCCGTGCTCTGCTACATGAGCGTTCTCCTTGCGATGGAAGCCGCGGTGGAGACGCGTGTGGTGCTGCTTCGCTACTGGATGCTCATCACTACGGCCGTCTTTGCAGTTTTGCCGCCCCACGCGCTGCTCCCCGATCCGTACGTCGCCGTACTTCAGCGGGTGAATCTGTCACCCACGCGGCTTCTGCGGCATCAGCTCGGCCGGTGGCTGCCGGTGGTAGGCGCTGCCCTCATCCCCGGTATCTTGCTGGCCCTCGTTGATATCCAGACTCCCACGGAGGCACTCGGAACGAAACTGATCCATCTGGCTGAGGGCTCACTCGTAGTGGTGGGCGCGGGCATTTACGCGTTTGAACGATACGCCACCCTCGGGCCCCGTTCTCAGGCATGGCAGGAAGGCCGTCTCGGCGGTGGATATCGGCGGATGAAAAAACACGCTTCTGCATCAGGACTTTTGGCCGTACCCGATGGACTGGTGCCTGCTGTGATGGCCACGCCGCGCATTTTCGGCGTAGCCATTATCGCCATCGTGGCCGGTGCATACCTCGGGCTCGTGCACCCTGTGGCAGTAATCCTGCCGGGTGCCCTCCTCTTTGCGCGAGCGTTCCAGCGCCTGTGGCAGCACCGTCCCGCATACGACCATGCATTTTATGCAACCAGTGCGTTCTATCGTGAGATCTTCCAGAGTGAAGGGAGCGCACGCGTGGCTGACCGCGAGCCCATCCCCTACGATGCCGTGTACTGGGTACCACGCTGGCTAAAACCCGCCGTCTGGGCATCCCTGCGCCAGATGGACCGTCGGCTGCCACTCGGCCGCTTCGTCATCGTAGGCCATGTGCTGCTCTGGTTTCTCTTCTTTCAAGATGCGGCCATGAATGCTATTGCGACGTATCTGGTGCTATTCCTGCTCGCTAAGAACGCCGCTGTCTACGTGCTGACCAGGCGGGGCCTCGCCCCAAGGGCTTTCCACCTGACTATCCAGGCACCCCTCCGATGGGTAGCCACACGCTTCTTTGTGAACCTTCGCTGGACCCTCTCCGTCTTACTCAGCCTTCTGCTTGTAGCGTTTTTCGATGGTACGTTTAGCTATCTGGACGCACTCGCGTGGACTGCTCTCGATGTTCTAATTGCTTTCGTTTGTGCTGCTCTCGTTACGTATGGCACAGAATTCCAATACCGTACCCGGTACGCCTGACACGCTCGTAGCGGACAATGTCACCAAGCGCTACGGCCAGGGTGCGCCCGTTATCGATTCGCTGAACTGGACGTTTAAGCCCGGCACGGCCACCGGACTGATTGGCCCCAACGGATCGGGCAAAACCACTCTTCTACGCCTGCTCTCAACGCTTGCCTTTCCCACTTCAGGTGAGATCCGGTATGGCGCTATCAATATCCACGCGGAGCCCTATCGCTTCCTTAGCCATGTAGGCCTGGTCTACGCCGAGCCCGAGCTACCCGAGCAACTTTCTGCTGAAGAGTTGCTGGAATGGATTCTGCGGGAACGTGGCCGGTACAGTGAATCGAGCACGTCTCATATCGCCGGCGTGCTGGAAACAGTGAGGCTTGATGAACGCCGGACCAACCTGATCGGCACGTATTCCAGCGGCATGCTTCAGAAAACGCAGGTGGCAGCCGCGCTGGTAGCAAGCCCGCAGGTCCTTCTGATGGATGAGCCCTTCCGCGGGCTCGACACCGAGAGTACCGAGGCTGTGTTTGAATTGCTGCAGCAGTTTAAACAGGAGGGCGGGCTTATCGTGGTCTCCAGTCACGATCGCTCACTCATTGACGACCTGTGCGAGGATCTTCTTAACATGGAGGAGCGCGAGCCGGCACGTGCAACGCAGTAGCATCGCCCGGCTATGTCGACCACTCTCTCAGGTAGTGCCGACGCGGATTCTGCATGACCCTACCTTTGGCGACATCCCGGGTTCATGCTCTACTCTTCCGGCACGAGGGTAGCCGCCTGAGGCCTGAATTTCCCCTTCCAGAAGCCATTCTCACGCGAAACACGCCTGCGCAATCGGCGCATGGAAGTAGCACGCGACAGGTCAATTGTCCTTCATCGAAATAGTCAAGAGCCGACGCGCGCGGTACTTCGGATGGCGATATTGCGATAGGTTAGTAAGCAGTAGCTTAGGTAAGCAGATGCTACAGGACTGTAGCTCTCATATCTGTGCGTTTTTCCATCTCACACATAACGCCGCAGAACCATGGACACGCCGTTTTATTACGCAGATGACAAGAAAGTACCGCTAACCCCGTCAAAGGCCTTCATTGCTGTTGAGCTGGAGCCGGAGGCCGACCGCAGCGAGGTGATGGAGGCTGTTGCAGCCGCGGACGCGCTCGGTACCCCCGAGGAGGCTGAGGTCATTGAATCGCTGGGAATCGTGCTGGCTCGGGCAAAGCCCGATGCTCCTGAAGAGGGCATTAGCTCAGCATCCAGCACGCTGGACGGGCTGAAGAGCGTTCACTGCACCTGCCCGGTGTTCCAGATGCCTGACGGCGCTGACGACGAGGTGATGGTGCTCATTCCACGCTTCAGGGCCCAGTTCAAGCCCGAGGTAAGTCGAGACGAGATCGACAAATTAAACAAGAAGCACGGTGTCGAAATCATCGAGGAAGATGTAGCGCTACCCAACAACTTGCTGCTGCATCTGACGGACAAAGCCAAGAAAAATGCTCTTGAGCTGGCCAACCTGTACCACGAGAGCGAGCTGACGGAATTTGCCGAGCCGGACTTCCTGATGAAGGTGCGTGAGCTATCCCCCACGATGGTCGACGCGCTGGAGCTTGAGGAGATGACAGACGACTTCCACATGGGCGATGGCGACGTCAGTGAAGCGGAAGCCATTGAGCCTGCTCTGGCGCAAGCGCCGCCGGTGAATGACCCGTTCTTCAACAGCCAATGGGCGCTGCACAAAATGCGCGTGCCAGAAGCGTACGCGCGGCCGGTCATCGATACGGATCGCGATTCTGGATGATGGTGTGCAGACCACCCTTCCAGACCTCCAGTCCCGGATCGCTGCGACCTACGATGCCACCCAGAATAACGCTACACAGGAGCCTAATCCATGGGATGGTCACGGGACGGCATGCGCAGGGATCGCAGCCGCCACGGCCAACAACGGCCAGGGCATTGCCGGCGTAGCACCTAACTGCCGAATTATCGCTGTTCGCATCGCGTTTAAGACGAGTCCTACGGCGAACTGGACAACAACGCCGACATGGATCCACCAAGGCATCGTCCGCGCTGTTCAGCTCGGCGCCGACGTCCTCAGCAACAGCTGGGGAGGCGGGGGCGCCAGTACTACCATCCGGCAAGCCTTCCAGTATGCTCGAACCCATGGCCGGGGTGGGCGCGGAAGCATCTCCATCGCAGCCACCGGCAACGGTGATCAGGCGAATGCCGTGCTCTATCCCGCAAGATACCCTGAGGTGATGGCCTGCGGGGCTTCCAATCAGTGGGACCGCCGGAAGAGCAAAACGAGCCAGGATGGGGAGCACTGGTGGGGTAGCAACTATGGCCCACAGGTGGATTTCATCGCGCCTGGTGTGCAGATTTACACGACGGACCTGACCGGCAGCGCAGGTTACACCTCCGGCAATTACATGCCGAACTTCAACGGCACGTCGTCCGCTACGCCTAACGCGGCCGGTGTGGCTGCTCTCGTGCTCTCGGTTGACCCTCAACTCCGGCAGTGGGAGGTACGCGATATCTTGCGCCTCACCGCCCGCGACCTGCAGCCCTCGGGGCATGATCCGCAGCACGGATTTGGGCGCATTGACGCGGCCAAGGCGGTAGCTGCGGCGCGGCGACTCCAATCGCAGGTGAGAATGCGTCTCGAGTTTCTTGGGACGGGACAGGAGTGCTTTATGCGCTTCCATCCGTTCCGCCTCTACAACTGTGGACTTAACCGGATACGCGTCAACAGCTTCCGGCTTCGCTCCTACGATCCGGCCGGTACCGAAATCGATCGGTTCGAGTATTTACCACGGGCCGGTGGTATGATGCAGCCTGGCCTTTCCCTGGGTGGCAGTGCAGGTGGCGACCTCCGTTTCAACGGCATCCTTCTGAAAGCCCACGGCAACCGCAGAAGCTGGAGTTATCGCTGGCGCGCTAACTGGACGTATACCTTCTGGCGACCGACCTCAGCCATTACCACTCCCGCAGATGCCATGACGGCTGAGCCCGTTGCGGAGGAAGCGATCGAAGAGCAAATGGAACTGGTCGTCGATAGTCGCCAACCACAACTCATTCCGAGCTTTGTACAGGTAGAGCTTCCCAGTCTCGTAAGGCTTACGAATGAGCAATCCGCCGTGCAAACCAACGGCGCGCCCGAGCACGAGCTATCCTTGAGCGGTCAACATCCGCTAACCATCACCATCAAAATGGGATAAGAAACCACGCTCTCAGAGAAGCCAGCCGGGTAGCCATTGAGCTATCCGGCTTTTTGTGTTTCGGCAATCCTCAATATCCGCCCGATTGCCAAAGTATCGAACCATCGATACTCCACATGGAAAGCAGGGCCCCGCTCTTTCACAGGCGGAATCTGAACACTTACTCAACTGCGAGCGCGTCTTCATCGAGCTCCCGCAGCGGTGGATGAGCCTGCTGCATTCGCTCGGCGAAGCGAGTAGGACTCAGGAAGCCAACCACGCGCGCCTCGCGCACCTCCTCGCCCTCACCATCCAGAAATACGATCGTGGGTACACCGGCCACTTCGTACCGCTCGCGCAGCGCTTCAGCCTCGGGAGAATTAAACTGTGTAAGGTCAACCTTCAACCGAACGAACTCATCTCCAAAGGCTCGTACGGTGTCGTCGGTAAACGTCACTCGCTCCAGCTCCAGGCAGGGAATGCACCAGTCAGCGTAAAAGTCCATCATCACGGGCTGGCCCGCCGCCTGTGCATCCGCCAGGCGATCCTCTGAGTAGGCTTCCCACTCAAGTGAGGGTTGTTGTAGATACTGTACGAAGAACAGCCCCGCAATGACGGCTGCAGTCCCCGTAGCCCACTTGATCCGGCGGAACACCTTCCGATCACGACCGGAGCGCTCAAGGAAGCCGAGGTAGATACCGCCAAGCAGCAGCGTCGCCGGGATGGTCCACTCGGCAACAGCCGGGTAGGTCGCCAGCGCCATGTAGAAGAACGCCACACCGACGAGCACGACACCGAACACCTTCTTAACCCAGACCATCCACATGCCGGACTGGGGCAGCCGGTGGAGCAGACTGCTGAAGGTGCCAAGGATCAGGTAGGGCAGGCCGAGCCCCAGAGAAAGCACAAAAAATGCGGAGAAGCCAAAGAGCGGATCGGCCTGCGCACCAACGAATGCAAGCAGCGCGATGATCGGCGGGCCAATGCACGGAGCAGCAAAAATTCCCACCACGACGCCGGAACCGTAGAGCCCCGCCAACCCAGACGCACTCTGCGCCTTTCCAAGTTTTTCCGTCATCCAGGCGGGCGGCTGTAGCTCGAACATACCAAACATGGCGAGCGCCAGTGCAAGCAGGAGGATCGCTATGCCACCCAGCATGAAGGGGTGCTGCAACCAGTTACCGAAGAGCGTCCCGGTGTACGCCGCCGCCACTCCCAGCGCGCTATACATCGTGGCGATGCCCAGCACGTAAATGGATGCGCGCCCAAAGGCCTGTGTTGTAGAACCTGCCTGCTGACCACCAAACAGCGACACGGTGACCGACAGCATCGGATAAACACAGGGCGTTAGATTAAGCGCCAGGCCGATAAGAAAGATACCGAGGAAGGCCAGTAGCCAGCCGCGCTCATTGAACATGGAGGCAATCTGGTTTGCCTCAACCGCCACAGCTCCTGAGCCGGCTTCGCTATAGCCGGCGAAGATCTCGGCGCCTGTCGCCTGCACATCCGCCTCATCCGCTACCACGTAGAGCGGCAGGGCAACATCAACGGTGGAGGGAGCGAGACAGATCTGGTTATCACAGGCCTGCACACGCAATGTCCCTGTCATCTCATGCTCGCCTGCCTCAATATCCTCCGATGCGCGGATGTCGAGAAATATGGGCACGACACCTTCGTACACCGCAAGGTCCTCATCCGAAAACCCAAAATTGTCCAGGAAAGGATCCGGGTACCGCGTTTCTGAAATAAGCAGATCTGAGTGACGGTCCAGGTTCAGATCCGTGCCAATGAAATAGTCCTGGATGGGCTGGTGAGCATTAATATGCCATCCCTCGGCCACTTCCAGCACGATTGCCGCACGAAACGACGTGCCAGGCACCACGCCGGTCTGCTCTGTCTCGTAGGATAGCGTAACCTTATCGGCACTGGATCGGGGCTGCGCCTCAGCCACCGACACCACTCCTAAGAGTAAAATGAATAGTATAAAAGGCAGGCGGCGCATCATAGTACAGGCCGTGGATTGACTATGCTATTCGGAGTCCGCGATTCCTTAGTTCGAAGCTGCACGTACAAGGGTTTCATGCATCGCAGACGGACTGACGTCGGAGGTGATCCGATCAAGCTCCTCACCTGATTCAGGATCAACGAGCACCATGTACCCGGTCTGTCCCTGGTGTCGATCGAAAACTTCCTCAAGCCCCAGGTAGGACGCATACATGCGGGTGTGGCGTTGCGTATCCTGATCTGTCATGTCAAAATAAATAAACACAATCGAAGCGTCTGTGAGCCCGGGCCGAACCTCTTGATCAAGCTTATTATCGAGAGCTTCGCAGTAGCCACACCAGTCAGCATACATGCGAACAGCAAGCAGCGCGGCCTCGTCCTCGTCGGAATGAGAAGCAGCCTGTGGCGAGGATGCGTCGGCAGCAGGCGCTAAACTGGCACCGAGTACAAGGGCGAGAGTTACGGCAAAAATGTAGATACGCATGGTGTGACCAGGACTGATATACAGAAAACCGAAAGGCCGTTGGGCCCGCAAGTCGTTCTGTAGCTTCAGATCGCCGTATCGTTACACGCAGACTGCGCGTTATCCTTCGAGCGCTTCGTCAAGAAGCTGGCTGATGCATTCTGTTGATCGCGACTGACCGTTGACCACCTGCCCGTTAATGGTAAGGGTGGGCGTACTGCTTACACCCGCCTGCCGGCCCTGCCGGCGTAGCTCGCGCACGCGGCCCTGCAGGGGACCTTGCTCGAGAACTTCAAGAAAGCGATCCTCACTAAACCCGAGTTCGGCCGCCATACTGGCAAGATCCTCAATCGGTATACCACCGTCCTGCGGGTTCTCCATCTGGAGGTCGATCATCTCATAATAGAGGTCCGCCCGGGCAGCTATCAGCATCGCCTCTACCTGCGGATGCGAAAAGTCCCATAGAGGAAAGGGTTTGGCGTAGTAGCGAATCCGGTCCTGGTATTCCTCGACAACCTCTTTCACGATCGGATGCAGGGTGCGGCAGTGCGGGCAGTTAGGATCGAAAAACTCGATCATTACGACATCGGAATCCGGATTGCCAATCAGGGGATCGCGTTCATCAATGATATCAGAGACCGGCACATCCAGCGCCCGCTCATCATCAAACCCACATTCCTGAGCCGTGGCGAGACTCGTTGACGCCAGTAACGCTACAGAAATAAACGCGGTCGTAATCCAGGACTTCATGGTAAAGATGCTCATCGTAGTAAACGGCAGAAAAGCTCAGGTTAAACACTCTCGTCAAGCAGGTCAACGAGCAGGGGCTCAAGATCTTCCTTATGGACGCGTCCGTTAAAACGCGCTCTGATCTCGCCCTGCCGATCGACCAC
>SLED01000180.1 GCA_007124945.1 Salinibacteraceae bacterium
CACCGCTTGTGCCCCCGGTAGTGCGCCAGCAGTTTATCGATATCGATGATTACCGACTGGCAGCGCTCTGCGCCAACGAGGATACGCTGGATACGCCCATCATTTTGCTGCACGGCGTCATGCTTTCCCACACGTTCTGGACGCCGGTGCTCCCGCCTTCCATTCGCAGCCGTCGGCGATGGTACTCCTTGACGCTTCCCGGCCACTTTCCTGCCGCCATGCCGGCGCCCTCCGAGCAAAAACTCACATCGAAGATGCTGGCTGATCTGATGGAGGCAGCTATCGAAGAGCTGGTGGGAGAAGAGCCCGTCATCCTTGTCGGTTACTCGATGGGAGGATTCGCTGCGCTAAACGTGGCAGCTCACTACCCCGAACGCGTCCGTAGCATCGCTTCGATCTGTGGTTGCGCACATGGACGGCTTAGCGGGCTGCTGGGGCTAATGCAACTACTGGCACGGGGTGGAGAAGCCAGCCAGTTTCTCTTCAGAAAAATACTGCAGCTTAGCACGTTCAACCGTGCCCTCTTTGGCATGGTGCTCAGCTGGTATGCACATGATCCGATAGCTGCTCGAACCTCCGCCCTTACAAGAGAGATGGTGCAGGCCGTATATCCCTACGTCCTGAAGCATGATCTCTTCGCCCTGCAGCGCATCTTTGCGGATCTGCGGGATTTCGATATCCGCGATAAACTTGGCGAGATCCGCAGCCCTGTCTTTTTGATGGGCGGGGCCGAAGACCCCTCCATACGCCCCTCACAGCAGCTTGAGATGAACCGCTTACTGCCCGATGCGGAGCTTCATCTGTTGGAGAATGTTGGACATCTACCGTTCCTTGAGCGAACCCCGGTGTACTACCGCCTATTGAATGATTGGCTGCAACGTACCGAAGCTCGCGATGCCTGATTTTTATTGGGCGTTGGATCGTCGAGAATAGTAGGACGGCTATTACTCACAGCGACCACGCAGGTAATGAACACGCTCGACATTCCCCAGGTGTGCATCATCGGAGCCGGATGCTCCGGGCTTGCCGCAGCAAAGGTTTTGCACGAGCGAGGCATTGCCTACGATTGTTTTGAGATGGGATCGGGTGTAGGCGGCACCTGGCGATTTGGCAACGACAACGGCCTCTCAGCAGCCTATGAATCGCTCCATATCAACACCTCCAAGGAGCGCATGGCTTTTTCGGATTTTCCGATGCCCGCCCACTACCCTGACTATCCGCACCACAGCGAGGTACTGCAGTATTTCGAAGCGTACGTGGACCACTTCGGTTTTCGGGATACGATCACCTTTCGTACGGAAGTGACCCGCGTGGCACCGGCTCCGCACGATTCGTACGAAGTTACCACGCGCCATCGCGATACCGGCGAAACCACTACGCGGCGCTATGCTGCCGTTCTGGTTGCAAATGGGCATCACTGGGATCCCAACTGGCCAGACTTTCCCGGCTCGTTTAAGGGAAGGGAGATGCACTCACATAGCTACACGACTGCCGAGATGCTGCGTGGACTGCGGGTTCTGGTGGTGGGAGCCGGCAATTCGGGGCTCGATATAGTATGCGATGCGGCTCGTAATGCCGAGTATGCTGCGCTTTCAACGCGTCGCAGCGTCCACGTTTTCCCGAAGTACATGTTCGGACGCCCGACAGATCACTGGATCACCCCGTTCTCCTCCAGACTCCCGCTGTGGCTGCAGCGTTTGGGAATGCAGCTATTCCTGAGATTGGCCAGAGGAGATCAGGAAGCGTACGGTTTCCCGGAGCCGAGTCACCCGCTCGGTGCTGAACATCCTGCCATCTCACATGACGTGCTGAATCTGGTGGGTCATGGCAAGATCGACGTATTTCCCAACATTGCGGAGCGCGCGGGCTCCTCCGTTCGCTTTACGGATGGGTCGGAGGAGGTCTTCGATCTTATCATCTATGCCACGGGCTACAAGATTAGTTTTCCCTTCTTCGATGACGACTTTCTGAAAGTCCGGCGCAATGACGTCGGCTTTTTCCGGCACGTGGTACCGGTTCAGCATCCGAATCTGTACTTTCTCGGCCTGATACAGCCCCTCGGCGCGGTGATGCCTATCTCAGAGCGGCAGGCGAAGTGGATAGCCGATCTGCTGGATGGCTCAGCCGGACTTCCTCCGGTCTCAACGATGAAGGAGGAGATCCGCGCAACGCGCGAGCGGATGCGCAAGCGCTACACGGATTCCAAGCGGCACACCATTCAAGTGGACTACTACCCGTACATGGATGTGCTTAAGCGTGAGCGTGAGACTGGACGCGGCCATCCACCGCTTCAGGCACTGCCAGCTCTCGACTCCGCTCCGGTCCTGGCGCGATGAATCTCTCCGGGAAATGCGAGGTGATTACCGGTGCCGGGCGCGGAATCGGCCGTAATCTCGACAGGCTCTCAAGCCCATAACGTCGCTACACAAGTTTCAGTGCGGCATCTACGGCCCGACGTGTGAAGCCGGTGTAAGGAGGCGACACCATGTCCAGGGGGGAGGGTAATCGGCGCTGCCGGACGATAGCTCGTTCGTGGGAAAACTCCCGGAATCCGTAGTAACCGTGGTAGGAGCCTATCCCGCTCGCATTCACGCCGCCAAACGGAAGCTCGGGGTTCAGGTTGTGGAGAAACACATTGTTGATTGTGCTTCCTCCCGCACTGGTGTGGTTGAGAACGTATTCGACTGATGTATCAGAACGGCTGAAAACATACAGCGCAAGAGGCTTGGGCCGGTCGTTGATTGCGCTCACCACCTCACGTAGATCATCATAGCGCAGAATCGGCAGCAGCGGACCAAAAATCTCTTCCTGCATGATAGCAGCATCTTCGGGCACGTTGGTCAGCACCGTGGGGTCGAGGTAATTGCCATCGCCAGCGTCACCAGATCCGGCGGCTACCTGTGCGCCCCGCGCGAGCGCGTCGTCGAGCAGGCCCTGCAGGCGTTCATGATGTGATGGATTCACAACGCGGGCGTAATCCATTGATTGCATCCGGTCTTCCGGCGTTCCACCGTAGAACGACGCAATGGTAGCGTCAAGCGCTTCTACGAGATCATCGTGCCGGGACCGATGAACGTAGACGTGATCAGGCGCGATGCACGTCTGCCCGCAGTTGATAAACTTGCCCAGCGCGATGCGTTTGGCTGCCTTCTTCACGTCAGCCGTTTCATCGACAATAACTGGGGACTTGCCTCCGAGCTCAAGCGTGACCGAGCTGAGATGTTCGGCAGCAGCCCGCATCACAATCTTACCCACATGCGTGCTGCCGGTGAAGAAGATGTGGTCGAACGGTTTGGCGAGCAGGTACTGGGATGTTTCCACCGCGCCTTCCACCACCGCCACTTCGCGTTCGTCAAAGGTAGCGTGAAGCATTTCCCGGAGCAGCCGCGAGGTGAACGGGGTGTGCTCCGAGGGTTTCAGGATGACGGAACAGCCCGCAGCGAGCGCAGCCACGATGGGGCTCAGGGAAAGGTTCACCGGGAAGTTCCACGGGGCGATGACAAGGGATTGCCCCTTTGGCTCGTACCGTATTTCCGAGGCGGTGCCTGCCAGCTGGGCGGGAGTGCTAACACGCTTCGGAGCCATCCATTCTTTTACGTGCTTTGCGGCGTGCGCGGCCTCTGTGGCTACCGCTGCCGTTTCGCTGACATCCGTTTCGGATGGTGGCTTCCGGAAATCGGCAAAGAGCGCATCCTG
>SLED01000132.1 GCA_007124945.1 Salinibacteraceae bacterium
GTCAGAGGAGCGTGACGTATCTAGGCGTGCGCAGTTGGACCGCTCGTCAGGACATGCTGGCGAGGTATCTTGAACTGCTCCGGGCCAAGGACATCGACCCGCGCTTTACCAAGGCCGACCTTACCCCCTGGAGCGTGACCGACTGGGCGCGGGAGAGCAGTTACGGGGTCATCGAGAACCTGCGTGGTGTCAAGTATTTTCCGGAGACGTACCAGGAGCGCACCTTCGCGAACGCCATAGCGGACGGCAAAGACGGTAGTGGCGGGCGTGAGCTTGGCGTCGACGACACCACGTGGCGCTGGCTCGAAACCGGCACTCAAAGTGCCCTGATCGTGGCGGCCGAGGCCGGTAGCGGCAAGACGTCCCTGTTCTGCCGAATCGCCGAACGCCTGCTGGCCAGCGCAGATCCTGACGAGTCGGGTTCGCCTACCGAGCGAGCCGACTGTGTGCTGCTGTTGCTCGGAGGTGGCATCCGCGAGCGAACGTTGTTCGAGCGCATTCGTGAAGGTCTTGGGTTTTCGGACGACCCGGCACAGGGTGGGATCACCCGCTTCGACGAACTCCTCGACGCATGGCAATCCGTCGGGCAGGTCGAGGATCTGGAACACGAGGGCCGTCGAGTCCTGATCCTGGTCGACGCGATCAACGAGGCACAGCAACCGAAGGCTTTGTTCGAGGAACTCGCCGGATTGGCCGCCGATGCTGCCTTGGCTAACCGGCGTGCTGGCCGAACCTGGGTGCGACTGCTGGTTTCGGTACGCGCCGAACGCATCGAAACCCTGTTCTCGCGCTGGAACGAAAGTCACGACACACCATTTCTCGAACATCCGCAGAACTTTGCCGCTTTTGAGGGTGGTCGCGGCGAGAAGCGGCCCTATCTTCCGCTACGGGCGTTCGCTGCCGCCGAGGCCGCGATGGCGTACGCAAAGGTGCAGCACTCTGAAAACCCGCACTGTCACGCCGAATGGGCCGAACTCTCGCCATCGACACGCGCACTGCTGCACCACCCATTGATGCTCGCGCTGTTTCATCAGGCGTTCGCCGGCCATCGCGCTGTCCACGGTTCGCTGAGCGCCAACGCCTTATGGGAATACTGGCTGAGCAGCGCCTTCGACCCGACTCACGGTGGTTCTGCGTTGCAGCAATTCGCGCTGGATCTGGCCGACGCCTGTATTGACGGTGGTCACAACGAGGTGGCGGCAGTTATCGTCGAAGAGTGGCGCGAACGATGGCGTGCCTCGGTCAACAACGATCCGGTTCGGATCTCAGCCGAACTCGATCCCATTGAGCGGCTGACAGACGCCGGACTGTTACGGCGAGGGGAAGGCGATGCTGTCGACTGGATATCGGACTCGCTGGCCGAGCAGATATTCCAGCGCGCGCTGTTGCGGCGCGATCCTGAACTCAACGAGGCCAGTCTGGCCAAGTGGATTGGTTTTCCGGGCACAAGCCGGCTCGACGGAGCGATGTCCGCACTTGCCGCGAAGGTGTGGCAACGAGGTGGTGCGCTGGCCGTAAGGCGACTGTTTGATCTGCAGCCAAGGCGTGCCCGAAAAGTGCTCTCGGGAACATTGCAAGCACTGGTTGTGCCGGCTCAGACCGTCGAGGACGAACGAGCCAATGATGGCTTTCTGAAAGGGCTCAACGAACTTGCCGATTGGGCGGAAAGCGGCGGCACCATCGAGGGTCTAGTCACGCTTTGGCGTTGCCTACTTTGGGATCTGTACGCGGTAAGCGAGTTTACAATTGGGCACGCGAAGCTTCGGGTTCCAGTCCTGCAACGGGTACGCACGCTCGCAGAGCGCCTTGCGAGGCTGGAGCCCGGCAACGCGGGCCACATGCGTAACCTCGCGGTGTCGTATAACCGGCTCGGCAAGCTCTACAAGTGCCATGACCCCGTGCAGGCGCGGCGTTGGTTTGAACGTTCGCTGGCGATCCGCGAGCGTTTGGCCGAGCTCGAGCCCGACAACACGCAATACATGCATGAGCTATCCGTGTCGTATGATCGTCTCGGCGACCTTGACGGCCAACGCGACTCTGCGCTAGCGCGCGCCTGGTTCGAACGTGCACTGGCGATCGACCAACGTCTGGCGGAGCTTGAGCCTGACAACACCAGCTACCTGCGCGACCTATCGGTGTCGTATAATCGTATCGGCGAACTGGAAGTTTGCCACGATCCGGTCGAAGCACGAGTGTGGTTTGAACGTTCGCTGGCGATCCGCGAGCGTTTGGCTGAGCTCGAGCCTGACAGCACCGAATACTTGCACGACCTGTCAGTGTCGTATAACCGTCTGGGTGTGCTCGACTTACGGCGGGATCCGTCGCAGGCGCGCGCCTGGTTCGAAAGTTCGCTGGCGATCCGCGCGCGTCTAGCGAAACTTGAACCTGACAATACGGTCTTCCTACGCGACCTGTCGGTATCGTACGACCGGCTCGGTGACATCGACTTATGCCGCAACCCGACGAAGTCGCGCGGATGGTTCGAGCGTGCGCTGGCGATCCGGGCGCGTCTGGCTGAACTGGAGCCTTACAACACCACGTATCTGCGCGATCTGTCAGTGTCGTATGACCGCCTCGGGGCGCTCAACGGTCGCTGCGATCCGGAGCACGGGCGCGTCTGGTTCGGGCGTGCGCTGGCGATCGACCAGCGTCTGGTCGAGCTCGAGCCTGACAACGCTACCTATCTGCGCGACCTGTCGGTGTCATATGACCGTCTCGGTACCCTCGATACGTGCCGGGACCCGATGAAGGCACGCGAATGGTTCGAGCGCGCGCTGACGATCCGCAAACTCCTCGTAGAGCGCGAACCCGGAAACACCCGCTACCTGCTTGACTTGGTGCGGTCGTTCAGCATGCTTGGGGAGAGTATTCGCGAGACGGACCCCGCACACGCCTCCGAACAGTACGTTAGAGTAGTCGAGACTAGCCGCCGACTAGTTGCGATTGATCAGTCTCGAGCGACCATGCTGGACCATAGCCGTTGGCTGATCCAACTCGGCATGATCGAGTCCGAGCTCAGCGATCCCCGTGCGCCGGCGTGTTTCGACGAGGCCATCCACATACTTCGATCGTTCGCAGATAAGGAACCAGACGACGCCGAGGCTTGGTGCCTGGTCGCGTCAGCCTGCGGGAATCTCGCCGAATGGCATCTTCAGCAGGGTGACACTGCTCGGGAACGCAGTTTGTCGGAACAGGCCCATGCTTGTATGGAGCACGCCAACTTGCTGGGACCGGATGACGCTGACATGCAATACGGGTTGGCTTGCACGCTGGCGCGACTGGGGCAGACCGATGAGGCAGTGGCGAGGCTGCAACAGGCGGTGAAACTCGGCTATGCGGACGCCGATCATGTAGAACAGGATCACGATCTGCGCACACTGCGTGACTTGCCACGGTTCAAAGCGATCATCGCATCGATGCGGCAAGCGGCCTCTGTCCCCTGATTCTGTTCTCGTGAGCGACGAAGGCTCGGTGTGAATCGGCCATGTGCCATGTTGGCTCGGCCATGGGGCCGGCCTTCAGGTTTTCTTCAACGTGAACTCAAGTTGGACGTTCTGGTTCGTCGCTCGCGGGCAAGCGGCCTTGGCCCGAAGTGCGAATCCATTCTCTGGCCGCCGCCCATGCGGCAGGCGATGGATCCGCGTTTCTGGCGAGGCGGAACTCCTCGATGACTACTCCATCCGGTCGCTTTCCCAC
>SLED01000041.1 GCA_007124945.1 Salinibacteraceae bacterium
ACGGTCCAGTTGTCGCGGTACTCCTGCGACGTGCCGGTCTTGACCGCCAGCGGGAAGGGCGCGCGCAGCATCTCCCCGGCGCCGAATCCAGGCGTACGCGCGTCACCATCCGAGAGGATGTCGGTAAGCTGGGCCACCGTGGCCGGCGCCAGGCCCATCGCCCGGAGGACCGGCGCCTGCTGATGTGCGGTGTCGCCCGCTGCGGTGCGGCGCCACTGCCACGGATGGGCGGTTGGCCGCTGCCCGCCCCGGGCAAGCCCCGCGTAGGCCTCGGCCAGCTCCAGCAACGTCACCTCCCCATTCCCCAGCACCAGCCCGACGCCGTAGTGCGCAGGCGACCGATCCAGCGATGCGAAGCCGGCTTCCTGCAGCGTGCGTAGCACGGTGGCCGCGCCCATCTCGCGGGCGAGGTGCACAGCCGGCACGTTGTAACTGGACGCCAGCGCCTCCCGCACCGAGACCGGCCCGCGAAACTGGCGGTCGTAGTTGACCGGGCTGAAGGCCCCACCGGCATCGGGCACCGTCAGGGGCACGTCCGGCAGGATCGACGCTGGCGTGTAGCGGCCGCTCTGAAGCGCCTTGCCATACACGAACGGCTTGAGCGCGCTGCCCGGCTGGCGTTTCATCTGAACGCCGTCGTTCTGCCCGGTGATGTCCGGATTCCAGAAGTCCTCCGATCCCACATATGCCCGGATAGCACCCGTGGCGTTCTCCAACACCACCACCGCCGCGTTCGTGACTTGCTGCTCGCGGAGTGGCTGCAGGCGCGTCGTCACGCGGCGCTCAATCTCCCGTTGTAGCGGGGCATCGAGCGTGGTACGCCATTCGCGCGCCCGCTCGCTGTCGGCAGAAGACAGCAGCGCTGTGGTAAAATGCGGCGCCTGAAACGCCTGGCGTCGAGAGCGCAGGGATAGCGGGATGCTCGCCCACCGCGCACTGTCCGCCGGGGTGAGGGTGCCGGACTGCACGAGGGCGCCGATGACGGCCCGCTGCCTGGCCTCCGCCCGCTCGGGATGGCGGTACGGGTTAAACCGGCTCGGGCTCTGCGGGAGGCCGATCAAAAACGTGCTCTGCTGCGGCGTGAGGTCACGCGCCGAGGTGCCAAAGTAGAGTTGCGCCGCGGCCTCGATGCCGTGTGCCCGGTTGCCGAACGAGACCCGGTTGAGCCACTCCTGCAGGATGCGGTCTTTCGACCAGCGCAGCTCCAGCCGCAGCGCGAGGTGAGCCTCCGCGATTTTGTCGAGCCACCCGCGGCTGGAGGCGCCGCGGATCGCACGGGCCACCTGCATCGTCAGCGTAGAGGCCCCGCGCACCACGCGACCGGCCTGCAGATTCTGGCGCATGGAGCCAAGGACAGCCAGCGGGTCGATACCCATGTGCCGGTAAAAGCGCTTGTCCTCCGTGGCCAGCAGCGCCTCAACGGCCGTCGTGTCGATGGCACTCAGCGGCACCGGCGCGTGGCGCCCGTGGGGGTACACCGTGCGCAACAACTCCCCGTGCCGGTCGGTGATAGTGAGCGTGTGCGGCGCATCGGCACGCTCGCCCGGCAGCGGCCACAGCAATGACAGGAGGACCACCGTTACCACCGCGCCGATGGCCCACTTCAGCCATCGCATGCCTTCTGCCCGTGCCATGCCGCCCTTCCGTCCGGTGAGAGGTGAACCTTCTAAACGTACGACGGACTGCGAGAAGGTGCAACTGGGGCGTGTAGGCGTTTTCTCTGGTTAAGCGCGGAGTTGGGGAAACGAGGTATTTTAGGAAACAAGGAGACGAAGAAACAAGGAATCGAGGAAAGCTGGAATGTGAACGTTGGTGCCAGTCCTCGATTCGTCCATTCCTTGTTTCCTCCACTCTTCAATCCAGTAATCCCTGGCACCCCTCTCAACTCAAGAACCCGTACACTCCAGACACAAAACCGCCCATACGGGGATCATCTCGCAGCGTGCGGCTCCAACGCGTCGTCCTTCACCTCGTGCAGGCGTGCAATGGCGTCGGACTCAGTCTCTGGAAGCTCGCCCCAGAACACCTCCTCCTTAATCGCCCCGATAGCCCGCTTCTCCGGGCCTTCCAACTCACCAATGAGCTGCTCGAACAGCGCGCCGCGGCGGAGCGCCTCGTCCTTGTGCTCCATCATGTACGCGTACGCGGCATCATGCTCGTTCGGGATCTCCCCCTCAAGAATAGCCTCGCGGATCCACTCCTTGATGATGCCCACCGCCACACCTTCTTCTAATCCCAGCGCCTCCATGATCTCATACCCATCCACCGGCGGCTGGAAGTTGCGCAGGCGATCCTTGGCCTCCACCTCCGCAAACTTCTCCTCAACCCTGTCAAACGCTGCAAGATAGCGCTTCACACGCTGCGGGTTTTTCGAGGTGATGTCGGCGCGAACGAGCGCCATCAGGTCGTCAATCGCGTCGCCGGCCTCATAGAGCAGGCGCCGGACGGCGGAGTCTGTGACGTCCTCATCCACGAGCGCGACGGGGCGGTGATGCAGCGCCACAAGCTTCTGCACGTACTCCATGCGCTCATCAAGCGGGAGCTTCAGCCGGCGAAAGATACGTGGCACCATCCGGCTGCCGACATCCTCGTGCCCGTGGAACGTCCATCCGGTACCCTTCCGAAACCGCTTGGTACGCGGCTTGCCGATATCGTGCAACAGCGTCGCCCAGCGGAGCCACAGCGTGTCTTCCTCACAGGGGCGATCGGCGGTGCGCTCCACCAGGTTGTCCACCACCTGAAGCGTGTGATAGAAGTTGTCTTTGTGCCGCTCGCCGTCTACCTCTTCTACGCCCTTCAGCGCAGTGAGCTCGGGGAAAATGCGCTCGAGGATGTTGGTGGACTCCAGGATCTTATAGCCAGTGGAAGGCTGATCGGAGCACATGATCTTCTGCAGCTCCTCGGTGATACGCTCCTGCGAGAGGATATCCACCCGATGAGCGGCGGCCCGCATCGCCTCGAAAGCACCCGGTACGATATAGAAGTCGAGCTGCGCGGCAAAGCGCGCACCGCGGATCATGCGGAGCGGGTCGTCCTCAAACGTGGCCTCGGGTTCGAGCGGGGTGCGTAGGACGCCCTCGTTAAGGTCGCGCATCCCGTTAAACGGGTCGAGCAGTTCGCCAAAGCGGTCGGGGTGCAGGTGCAGGCCCATCGCGTTTACGGTGAAATCGCGCCGGCGCTGATCGTCCGCCAGCGTGCCATCCTCCACGATAGGCTTGCGGGAGGAACGCCGGTAGCTCTCCTTGCGCGCGGCTACGAACTCCAGCACCAGAGGCTCGTCGGAGGGCAGCGCGTCGGGCAGACGGATGGCTGCGGTACCAAACTGCTCGTACGTATGCACTGAATGGCCGCCGAGAGCTTCGCCCACCGCCTCTGCAAGCGCGATCCCCGTTCCCGGACCAACCGACACAAAGTCGATATCGGTGGTGGGGCGCTGCAGTAGCAAATCACGCACGGTGCCACCCACCACATACGCTTCGATGTTCTCGGCGGCAGCTACCTCACCCACGCGGCGCAGGACATCGCCGAAGGGCTGTTGATCGACCAGTGGGGCAAGCGAGGCGGGCATGGTACGGTACGGCTAAAGGTAGAGACTTCTTCCCTATGATGCCGCCCGCTCGATTGTTCTGTTTTCGCCCCGCATTCATTCACAAGACCGAAAGTGTAACCGGCGAGCCGCCTTGTCGTAGGGCAAAACCGGTCATCCCGATCACCAATCGTAGATGCAATGCGTGGACTGCTACTTTCACTGCTCTTATTGCTGTTTAGTAACGCCCCAACGACGGCATCTGCGGAGTCTCATCCTGTTGATGCACGCGCTGACACGCTGTGGCAGGCCCGGTTGATGGTCGGCGATGTGGGAATAGGCGTTGGCCATGTACCGCGGGTGACGGGCCTGCGCCTCAATTACCGCGATGCTAACCTAAAGCGCGTGATCGGTGCGAACCTCACCGTATGGCTCCCGCATGATGAACCGACAGGCCGGGTGTACGGCCTCGCCCTCGGGCTCCCGTTTACGGCGGCCGGCCAGATTCATGGCGTAAGTGCAGGTTTGTGGGGCGTCTTCGGTAGTGAGCGGCTGAGCGGTATCGCGGTGTCGCCCGTGGCGGTTGGCTCGGGCGGACGCACGCGCGGCATCGTTGTCGGGGGCATCGGCGCCGGCGGAGGGTCTTCAGCCACGGGCATTCTGGTAGGTGGCGTGGGCGCCGGCGCCGGGGGCGACGTCCGGGGCGTGCTGGTGGGCGGCATTGGCGCCGGCAGCGGTGGGCAGCTGCGGGGTATTGGCGTCGGAGGGCTGGGTGCTGGTGCAGGCGATGGCGTGCGGGGCGTTGTTGTCGGCGGGCTCGGCGCGGGCACCGGAGGATCGCTTCGCGGCGTAGCGGTGGGTGGACTCGGTGCCGGAGCGGGCGACGACGCGCGCGGCCTGGTGGTTGGCGGGCTCGGCGCCGGAGCAGGAGACAACATGCGGGGCATCACCGTCGGTGGGCTGGGCGCCGGAGCGGGAAACTCCATGCGCGGGATCGCCCTGGGTGGACTCGCGGCCGGCGCAGGAGACGACATGCGAGGCATCCTGATAGGCGGACTTGCGGCCGGTGCTGGCGACCGCATCACGGGCATCGCTGCAGCAGGCGGAGCCGTGGGCGCGGGTACCCTGCTCCGCGGCGCCGGTCTTGCCGGCGTAGCAGCCGGAACGCCGCGGCTGGAGGGTGTTCTGATAGCGGGAGCGGCTGCGGGTGCGCGCGAGATTCGTGGCGCGGTGCTAAGCGGCATCGCGGCTGGCGGCCAATCCGTGGACGGTGTGATGGTCTCTTCCGGCTATAACAGGCTTCTTGACGACGGGCGGCTGCGCGGCCTCTCAGTAGCGGTTGTCAACGACCTGCGCGGACGACAAGAGGGCCTCGCCATCGGTATCGTAAACTACACGCGCTCGCTGCGAGGCGTGCAGCTTGGCCTTATCAACATCGCGCAGAATAACCGCGCACCGTTTCGTGTGCTGCCGATTGTGAATGTGAACCTGAAGGGCGGCGGCGACTGATTCTGACCCGGTATGCCGCGCAGTTGCGGGTCGGTTCTACGTTTCGCCGATTGGTCCGCCGATACCCACGACGCACGACCGCGCATCGCTACGTCGACTCATCGGTTCTTCGACTCAGAAGAAACACCTTCCGCCGACGCCAGAAATTCGCCAGCAAAACGAGACGCATCCTCCACGGCCTCATACAGCTCCGTGTCTTTCCCCCACCAGGAAGCCACCTCCGCAGCAATATCGTCGAGCGAGGCGGCATTGCCGGGCGGCAGGTCGTCAGTATGCACCGCCTCCTGCCAAGCGCGCAACTGCCGGCCCGTTTCCACAGCGCGCGCCACACGCTTCTCACCGCTGCCCTCCACCTCACGATACGCCTCGCCCATTAATTTCATCGCGCGCTCCATGAGCGGCTTGAAGACGAGTACGGCTGAGGGTTCCGGCATAGTTGAGTAAGCTATCAGAAAATGGCTGTAGCGGGTGCCTGCAGGCACGCGGTTCTTATCCGATGCCCTACGCGTACGTGTTCAGCATCACCGGCATGATGAGCATCAGCAGATCACGGCCTTCGTCCTGTTCCAGCGGCGTTACCACACCGGCCCGATTTGGCGAACTGAAGTCGAACGCCACCTCATCAGCATCCAGATTGCTCAACACTTCCTTGAGGTACTCTGCGTTGAAGCCGATCAGCATTTCCTCATCGTCGTATTCGCAGGCCACCGCCTCCTTGGCCTCGCTGGAGCGCTCCACATCCTCCGCGGAAATATCGAGCTGATCCTTCGCAAGGGAAAGCCGAATCTGGTTTGTCATGCTGGAAGAGTAGAGCCCGACACGTTTGACCGCAGCCAGCATCAGCTCGCGGTCGATTGTAAGCCGCCGGTCATTCTCATTCGGAATCACCGCCTCGTAGTTCGGATAGCTTTCGTCGATGAGGCGGGCAATCACCCGCGCATTCTCAAACTCGAACGCCGCATTGCTATCATCCACGCGGATGCTGCACGTACCATCATCCGCCACCTTGCTGGCCAGGCTCATCGCCTTTTCGGGCACGATGAAATCTACAGGGGTGTCGGACGTGAGCCCATCCAGGGTAAGCTTCACCAGGCGGTGTCCATCGGTGGCTACGGCCCGTCCATGCTCCGGCTTGATCTGGAAGTAGATACCCATCATCGCCGGCCGGAGTGCGTCCTTGCTGACCGCAAAACTGGTCTTCTGAATCGCATAGGTGAGCAGCGACGCATCTGCCGATACCTCCTGCGCTTCTTCAAGATCGGGGATCGCAGGGTAGTCGGCACCGTCGTGACCCACCATCTTGTAGTGCCCCTGGCTGGTGCGCAACACGATGTTGAACTCTTCATCAGCCGAAAACTCGATGGGGAGATCCGGTAGCGCGCGCATGGTATCGAGAAGCCGCTTCGCCGGCACCGCCACGCGGTTAGCCTTCTCAGGCGTTCCGTTCTGCTCAAACTGCACGGGCAGCCGGTGCACAATGGAGATCTCCAGATCAGTCGCACTCAAGCGAAGCTCGTCGTCCACCCGCTCAAAAAGGATAGACTCAAGAATGGGGAGTGTACTTTTTGAAGGTACAGCACCGTTCACGGTAGTCAGTGCCTGACGAAGATCTGCGCTTGCGGTGGTGAATTTCATAGGTCTACAGAATACAGTCTGTGAGGCGAAGGGGGTGTGTACGTCGGGTGGTGAATCGAGGTCCGCTACCGGGCGGCGGACTCGTCGGCTTTATCGACTACGAAGATCGATGCGCGTGCCGACTTCCTCAACCGCTTTTTTGAAGCTCGGGTCGGTTTCCATACGGTCTTCTACACTGCGGTTGGCATGAATAACGGTGGAGTGGTCGCGCCCACCAAAATGAAGGCCAATCGTCTTCAGTGAGTGTTGCGTCAGCTTCTTGCAGTAAAACATCGCGACCTTCCGGGCCTCCACCACCTCGCGTTTGCGAGTGCGGGCGCGCACAAGGTCCTCGTCGATGTTGAAATAATCGCAGACGATACGCTGGATTTCCTCGATGGTGAGGTTAACCCGCGTCTCGCTGATCAGGTCGCGGAGCACTTCCTTGGCCAGCGGCAGATCAATCTCCCGATCGTGCAGGGTAGCATGGGCCAGGAGGCGGATCAGCGCGCCCTCCAGCTCGCGGATGTTGCTCTTCACGTGCGTAGCCACAAACGTGATGACGTCGGGATCCACCTCAATGCCATCATCTTCGGCTTTGCGCTGCAGGATGGCGATGCGCGTTTCGAGCTCGGGCGGCTGCAGATCAGCCGAAAGCCCCCAGTTAAAGCGCGACAGAAGCCGCTCCTCGATGCTGTCGATGTCACGCGGCGACCGGTCCGCCGACATCACAATCTGCTTCCCGTTCTGATGCAGTGCATTGAAAATGTGGAAAAACTCTTCCTGCGTCTTCTCCTTGCCGCCGAAGAACTGCACGTCATCTATGATGAGAAGGTCGATCTGCCGGTAAAAGAGCGAGAACTCGCTCGCGCGATTGTGCTGAATCGACTGCACGAACTCGGTGGTGAAGCGCTCGCTGGATACGTACAGCACCTTGGCGTTCTCGTCCGTCTCCTGCACGTAATTGCCGATAGCCTGCATGAGGTGCGTCTTTCCCAGGCCCACGCCGCCATAGAGCAGAAACGGGTTGAAGCTGGTGGTACCGGGCTGCTGGGCAATAGCAAGCGATGCACTCCGGGCGAGGCGATTGCAATCGCCCTCGATAAAGCGATCGAACGTGTAGCTGTTGTTTAGCTGGCTGTCAACCTGGGCGCGTTGAATACCCGGAATGACGAACGGATTGGCAATGGATTGATCATCCTCACTGGCCCGGTTGCGCGAAGCCTGCGCACCGCCGGCAGAGGAACGTTGGCCCGCCGAGGAACGCTGTTGCCCCGTCTTTGACTGTTGATCTCGAGTTTCTTTTCGCTGTCCGGCCGACGGTTTCCGCGGCATCGCATCATCAGCTGGCCTACGTGCAGGCAGATTCATAGACGCGCCGGCGTGGCC
This sequence comes from Salinibacteraceae bacterium, assembly GCA_007124945.1. Taxonomy (GTDB): domain Bacteria; phylum Bacteroidota; class Rhodothermia; order Rhodothermales; family Salinibacteraceae; genus Tc-Br11-B2g6-7. The sequence continues at coordinate 8,039 of SLED01000041.1, forward strand.
CTGCTCCTTATCCTCGCGCTCAATCACGATGTTGTAAACGAGCCGACCGTGGGGACCCAGTACCTTCGTGATGGTCTTGCGCAAGAGCCCAAAGTAGTGCTCTTCCAACCACTCGTAATAGAACCGGCTCGGCAACTGAACGGTCAGCTTTACGAGATTTTCTTCCTGCTCCAGATCCACAGCCTGAAGCGGTTCAAACCATGTCTTGAAGCTCTGCCCGCTGACGTTATCCCGGATGATGCCGAGGCATTCGTTCCAGACGGATTCGGGCGTTTGCTCCATGATTGAACAGCAAGCCAAAGCGTGACAACCGACACGGGTGCATCGGTCTCAGCGGTGAGTAAAAAGCAGGACCTCCTCAAACGGCAAACCGGCTGCATGGTTCGAAGAAAGACCGCATCGCTGAGGATGACCTATCTCCCATAAATCCACGATATACACCGGTTATCAACATTTCGCGAATACGCCTTAGAGCTCGGTTTCGTCGTTATCCACAAACACTGTGAATAGCAGAGGTGTCGCAATTCCACACCTCACAAAAGCGCGTAAACACAAATATCACAAGGGTTTACAGGAATTAGTCCGATAGGGCTTTACCACAAGCCACCATCATTTAAACAAAAACATCAACAGGAGGGCGTCACGCACTTCGGGTTATCCACACGTTACCAACATTAATGTGGAGTCTCTCGTACAGAAAGTGGAGCGGTCGTCCGCCACACGAGCTGTAAGCCCACAACATGGCTACAAATCTGTCGCAGAGGACGGTGTGTGCCAGGCGGGTAGCAGACGCACGGTGGCGCCCCATCAAGGCGTTCACCTAACTCTCAGAGGTTATCGATGTGGAAGTGGAAGATCAAGCTGCTGCTGTGGATTTCATAGAGCGATTCGGGCGGCGTTCCTGCGATGGCTGGGTTTTAGCCTACGGCATGCTGCACGAACCAACAGGAACCATTCTGAAACAGCGTCAGTATCCGCTGATCTATGAAATCGGCACGCGCGCGGGTAATTCCGTAGCACGTACCTGACGCAAAGTAGACGTTCGCCATGTTTTCGATAGATATTGCCCCGCTCCAACCGGGCGTACATCATTTTAAGCGGTCACCTTCCCCGGAGGATCTTGATGTGGAGGGAGATCTCTTCTCCGATATCGAGATCGACCTGGTGGTGGACCACGGTGATCAGCGCATTCTGGTGACCATCGACGCGTCGGCCACCGCGCATCTACGGTGCGACCGCACACTGGAGCCGTATGACCAGACGGTGCGCGGCAGTTACGCATTGCTGTTTGCTGATCGTCGGGTAGCAACACCCGGCGTAGAAGACGATGACAGTGAGGAGCCCTACGCGGAAGTGCGTGAATTGGAGCCCACACAGCATGTGCTGGATCTCACCGACGTTACCCGCGATACGCTAAAACTTGCGCTCCCGCAACGACGCGTGGCGCCCGGTGCCGAAGACGAAGATATTCAAACAACCTTCGGTCCTGCTGATGCCGATGGCGAAGGAGACGACGTAGATCCTCGATGGGATAAATTACGCGAGCTTCGCTCATCTGAGAGTAGCGACCAATAAGTTCAATTTTGCCGGATTAGACCTACAGAATTATGGCCAACCCCAAACGCAGGCATTCGAAGTCGCGCACACGCAAGCGCCGCACGCGCTACTACAACAGCCTCAAGAATCCCGAAGTAGCGGAGTGCAGCAACTGTGGCAGCCCAAAGGTTTACCACCGTGCGTGCCCGAGCTGTGGATTTTACCGCGGACGCAAAGTGGTAGAGCACACCGAGCTGGTGTAACGTATATTGCCCCGCGCTGCCTGTGGTAGCCGGTTGAAGCAATGCACATGCCCGTTCTCCGTGCTGCCTCCGCATCGCCTGCACTATGAGAACGATGTGGGGATGATCGTCACGGTTGCGTGCTGCGTCAGATCTGTTATCTTTGGATAGAGCCGGCGCGCCAGGACGAGACGTATGACTCAGCTCGCTTTCTGGTAGCGTGCTCTCGCGGTGCACCCCTGCACAAGTAAACCTCCATCCGACGCATATGGCTATTCGAATTGCTGTGGACGCGATGGGCGGCGATAACGCCCCCGAGGCGGTCGTTGCAGGAGCGATCCGCGCTATCAGCCAGGCAGAACACGCGTTGGAAATCGTTCTGGTGGGGCCGGAAGACACACTCAACGAGGTAGTTGCCGCCCAGGAAGATGCTGCGGACCTTCCGTTGATGATCCAACACGCACCCGAGGTAATCGGGATGGGGGAAGCCCCTACCGCCGCGGTGAAGTCCAAAAGACGCTCCTCGATCCATATTGGCCTCACCGCCCACAAACGCGGCGATGTAGGCGCCTTCGTTAGTGCCGGCAATACAGGCGCTATCATGGCCGCCTCACTCTTCCTTCTGGGCCGCATCGAAGGCGTACTGCGCCCCTCGGTACCCAACATTTATCCCACCATTAAGGGCGAATGTGTGGCGCTTGATGCCGGCACCAATGTCGACTGCAAGCCCGAACACCTCGTCCAGTTCGCCCGGATGGGCAGCATCTACAGCCGGCGCATCTTTGGAAATACAAAGCCCACGGTGGGCCTCCTGAACATCGGTGAGGAGCCCGGTAAAGGAAATGAGCAGGTAAAGGCCGCCTTTAATCTACTTGATGACACCGACGGGATTCACTTCGTGGGTAATGTGGAAGGGCGCGAAGTAATGCACCATGCCGTAGATGTGGTGGTGTGTGATGGATTTGTAGGCAACGTTATGCTCAAATTTGGCGAAGGCCTCGTCACCGCCTACCCCATCATGGTGAAACAGGAGCTTGCCAAGATGGATGCCAGCCCGGAAGCGCAAAAGGCTATCAAAGAGGTAATAACCGCGGTAACGAAGCGATGCCATTACGAGGAATACGGCGGAACGCCTCTCCTTGGCGTTGGTGGCAATGTGCTAATCGGTCACGGTAGCTCCTCGCCGCGCGCATTCGAACGCCTCATACTGGCGGCTGCCGCGGTGGCAGCTGAAGACCTCGCCGAAACGATTACCGACGTCTTCGTCGCCTGAGACGTCCCTCTCTCTTCTCCATTCTCCGGACCTAACTCGTCGTCATGCCGCACGCCAAGATAACTGCTGTTGGCAATTATCTGCCCGAAGAACGCCTGACCAATGCCGATCTTGAGCAGATGGTTGACACGAACGATGAATGGATTCGAACGCGCACAGGAATCGTGGAGCGTCGCATCCTGAAAGATGAAAACAAAGCCACGGCGTACATGTCTGCCGCTGCGGCGAATGAAGCACTCGATAAGCGAGGGATCAGTGCTGACGAACTCGATCTGATCATCATTGCTACGGTGACCCCGGATATGCTCTTCCCCGCAACCGCAGCGCTGGTGCAAGATGCGATCGGCGCTTCGAACGCCTGGGGCTACGACGTCTCCGCCGCCTGCAGCGGCTTTCTCTTCGCGCTCTCCTCTGGCGCGCGCTACATCGAATCCGGCCATCACGAAAAGGTCCTCGTGATCGGTGCAGACAAAATGAGCTCCATCGTTGACTACGAAGATCGCAATACGTGTATTCTTTTTGGTGATGGGGCCGGCGCTGTACTGCTGGAAGCTGATAACAACGGATTTGGCATCCTCGATGACATTCACCACATCGACGGCAGCCACGGCGATCTCCTCTGCATGCCGGGTGGTGGGAGCCAGCGGCCCGCCTCACATGAAACGGTGGACAATAGGGATCACTTCCTGAAGCAGGAAGGCCGCGCCGTATTTAAGTTTGCCGTGGAGCGCATGGCCTCCGCCGCGGAAGAGGTGATGGTGGCCAACGATCTCAAGGGTGAGGACATCGCCTACCTGGTGCCGCATCAGGCAAATCTCCGCATCATTGATGCCACCGCCCGCCGCATGGGTGTTACCCGCGATAAGGTGATGATTAACATCGATCGGTATGGCAATACCACCGCGGCCACTATCCCGCTCTGTCTCCACGACTGGGAGAGCGAACTGACGAAAGGCGACAACCTTATTCTTGCAGCATTCGGAGGCGGTTTTACATGGGGTGCCACCTACGTGAAATGGGCCTATGACGGAGCAGACGTTGCGCGCTCCAACCTCGCCGAGGTTTCGGCCACGCTCGGCTAACGCGTCATTTCGGATTGTTGACTCATAAGCTAACCGCAAGCATGGCTGTTACTGCATTTCTTTTTCCCGGGCAAGGTTCACAGACGGTCGGCATGGGAGCTGATCTGTACGACGCTTCGCCCGTTGCTCGCGAACGGTTCGAGCAGGCGAATGAACAGCTCGGCTTCTCCCTCACCGATCTGATGTTTGGTGAGGTGGACGACGCTGAGGACCAGTTAAAGGAAACTGAAAATACCCAACCGGCGCTGTTTGTGCATAGTATGGCTGCAATGGCGGTACTTGCTGAGCGCGGGCTTCAGCCCGATATGGCTGCCGGGCATAGTCTTGGAGAATATAGCGCTCTGGCTGCCGCCGGTGCTATTTCTTTCGCAGATGGCCTGCGCGTAGTCCGGATTCGCGGTGAGCTCATGGCAACGGCCGGAGAGCAGCGACCCGGCACCATGGCCGCTATCATCGGCGCTGACGATGACGCTGTAGAGAAAGCCTGTGAGGAGGCGCGGCAATCGGGTCCGGGCATAGCGCAGCCGGCCAACTTCAACGCTCCCGGCCAGATCGTTATTTCGGGAGATGAGGATGCCGTCAAGCGGGCGATGAGCCGGGCGCAGGAGCATGGCGCGCGGCGCGTCATCCCACTACCGGTTAGCGGTGCCTTCCACTCTCCGCTGATGGACTTTGCTCGCGAGGGTCTGGGCGAGGCGCTCGAATCGCTTGAGATTCAGCCGCCCTCCTGTCCGGTGTACCTGAACGTGACGGCTGCCCCTACGAAGGAACCCGACGAGATCCGCAAGCGCCTGCTGCAGCAGCTTCTCTCCCCGGTCCGCTGGGCGCAGACCCTGCAGGCCATGCACCGCGACGGCGCGACGCATTTCCTTGAGGTGGGCGCGGGCCGCGTGCTCTCCGGTCTCGTACGCCGCACGCTCGGCCGCGACGTAGACACTGCCCAGGCCGGCACCGCCGAAGAATGTGAGGGTGTGGCGGTGTAGCGCTGGCTCGTACTTCGCCCAGCCGTGGGACGGTGCGTGTTGATTTTGGGGCGTAGTTTCCCAACACTGCCAAAAAGCGACACAGCAGCGCTGCGCCGCTATACATTGTTTCCTCACGTCGTCGTTTCCTTTGCTCGAACGACGGGTCTTCAACTGACAACCCGCACATTAGTAGCCGTGCGCCAATACCAGCGACA
>SLED01000117.1 GCA_007124945.1 Salinibacteraceae bacterium
AGCCAAACAGAACCAGGAAGCCACTTCGACCTCCGAATAAACAGGTAGCGCCCGGCGTATTGCCCGTTGCACTACCTCAGCCGTGGTCGGCACGCCTGGGCTCACCACCACGAAATCAGCCTCTAATGCCTGTCCGGTGTGCCCGCCGGTTTCGAATGACACGTTCGCCTCCCTCAATATCCGGACGCGCTCATCTGCAAGAACCCCGTGCTCGGATAGAAACACCGTAGCGCCGGCCGAGCGAAGCAGTCGCGCCACAGCAATGCCACTGCGGGCGCCGCCCACTACGGTCACGCGGCTATCCTGTAAGGCGTCCAGCGTCATGTTCTCTGCCGGTGGCTTTAGAGTGTAGGGGTTGGCGATCATCGGATGCGCAAGACGAGCAAGGTGGCTATCACGGCGAGCGCTGAGATTATCCAGAAGCGAAGCACGATTTTGGCTTCGTGCTCGCCTTTGGCCTCATAATGGTGGTGCAGCGGCGCCATGCGGAAGATGCGCTTCCCTTTACCCGTTTTCTTGCGGGTATACTTGAAGTAGCCAGTCTGGAGTATCACCGAGCAGGCCTCCACGAAATACACGAGTCCCAGCAGGGGGAGCAACAGCTCTTTCTTGATCATCAGCATCGTGGTCCCGATAGCTGCTCCAAGCGCCAGCGAACCCGTATCTCCCATAAAGACACTGGCCGGATACCCGTTGTACCAGAGAAATCCGAAGCAGGCAGCTGCCATCGCCGCAGCAAAGACAGCCAGTTCGCCGGCTCCGGGCAGGTAAATGGAGTTCAGAAAGCCCGCGAGTACCGTATTGCCCGCGATGTACGTAAGTGCGAGCAGGCCCAGCGACACAAACGCTGTCACTCCAGTGGCCAGACCGTCAAGCCCATCCGTGATGTTCACGCTGTTCGAAAGCGCGGTGATGATAAACACGCATACGCCAATGTAGAGCAGCCAGGTAAAATCAACGCCTATCCAGTTGGCCGGGGCGGCATAATCGATAAACCCATCACGGATGAAGGGGAGGTACGTAATGGACCGCACCTCCTCGAACTGCGGATGGAAGTAGAGTACAGCACCGACGAAGATACCGAGCGTGATCTGCCCCACCACCTTGATCCGCGGCGCCAGGCCTCGTTTGTCTCGCTTGACGGTTTTGATGTAGTCGTCGGCGAAGCCGAAGGCGCCCATCCAGGCCGTGGCAACCACGATCATCCAAACGTATAGCTCGCTGATGGCTCCCCACAATAGCGTTGCTCCGAGTATACTGATCAGGATGATGACGCCACCCATCGTTGGCGTGCCCGCCTTGTGCGCGTGATTCACGATCACGTCATCGCGTACGCGCTCGCCGAGCTGCTGCCGGCGCAGCCACCGGATGATGCGCTTGCCGAGAAACAGCGCGATAAAGAGCGCGGTGACCGCAGCCAGCGAAGCACGCACCGTGATAAACTGCACCACCTGAAAGCCGGGTGGGTCGTATACCTGATGCAGGTATTCGATAAGGTAGTAGAGCATTCGCTGGTCAGGTAGTCCGTTGTTCGAAATAACGACGGACTATCTCACGATCGTCGAAGGAGCGTTCCTCCTCGCCGATCACCTGCGTTGTTTCGTGCCCTTTGCCGGCCACCAGCACGACGTCGCCCGGTGCGGCAAGCCGCGCCGCCTCGGCAATGGCTTCTTCGCGATCTTCGAGCCAGAGCACCTCGGCCGGCGCGCTGAATCCCTGCCGGATATCCGACATGATCTGGTCGATCGCCTCTCCGCGCGGGTTGTCGGAGGTGACGATCACGTGGTCTGCCAGCCGCTCGGCGATGGCTGCCATGCCTGGACGCTTGCCACGATCCCGTTCACCGCCACACCCGAAGACGCACCAGAGTGAGGCGTCTTCCTGCATGGTATCGCGAATGGTTTGCAAGACGTTCTCCAGCGCGGCCGGGGTATGCGCATAATCCACGATGCCAACGGTACCATCGGCAAACTGAAGTCGCTCAAAGCGGCCCGGCACGGGAGGCGCCTGGGCCAGCGTGTCGAGCACCTGTACAGCGTCGTAGCCAAGTCCGCGAGCAGCAGCGTACGCGGCCACAAGGTTGTAGGCGTTAAAGGCGCCACTCAACCGAAACGTGCGTTCGAAGACGTCTTCTGAGTCGCCCGTTCGGTCGACGAGGCGCAGCTGAAGGTTCGTCACCGTGTTGGCCGTCACATCAAACTGCACGTCGGCTTCGGGATCGGTACCATACGAAATGGCCCGGGCGCGCGAGTCGACAATCATGGCCGGGCCGGCCTCGTCATCAATGTTGTAGATAGCCACCGCATTGGAGGGCAGTTCCCGGAAAAGGATCTGCTTGGCCCCGCGGTAGGCTTCCATCGAGCCATGATAGTCAAGGTGATCCTGCGACAGGTTCGTAAAGATAGCCGCATCAAAAGGCAGTCCCCAGGTGCGCCGTTGCTCAAGCGCATGGGAGGAGGCCTCCATCACACAGGCAGTGCAGCCAGCATCGACCATTTCACGAAGCATCCAGTGGAGCTCCAGTGCATCAGGCGTTGTGCGGGTTGCCGGTACGGGCAGCCCGCCAAAACGGTAGGCTACCGTTCCCACGAGGCCCGTCCGCTCGCCCAGCCCCTCCATCAGATGATGAAGGAGGTACGCGACCGTCGTCTTGCCGTTTGTGCCGGTGACGCCGAGCAGCATGAGCCGATCGGCGGGGTCCTCGTAATAGGCCGCTGCGGCTTCAGCCATCGCCGCTCGCGCGTCGCTCACCTGGATGAACGCCACACCAGGAAATCGTTGGAAGGCATTATCCGGGAGCGCCTCGCATACCACGGCGACGGCTCCGTTACTAACAGCTTTGTCAATGAACAAGTGGCCGTCGGCCTTCTGCCCCTTGAGGGCGAAAAAACAGCCGTTAGCCCCGATCAGCCGGCTATCGTGCGCCAGATGATCGATCGAGTCAATAGTATTGGTATGGTGTGCTTCGTTGACGAGCCCTGCCTGCTGCAGGCGGCTCAGCAGGGTCGTAGCAGAAATCATCTGAAAAAATACGTGTGCGTGTAGGAGGTAGCGGGAGTCGGGTAGCGAACATCAGCGGCTGCAGGCTAATCTGACAACGTCGGGTAGGTCAGCGCCAGGGGCTGGATACTGTTCAGTAACGCGGCCCTGCCCGCTGATGCGGGCGTCCACACCCCGGGCCAGCAGGTAATGCAGTGCCGCTCGCGCGCTGTGGCCGCGGAAGTCAGGCATCGTGGAGAGACTATCCGTAGCCGGTAGTGGTGCGAGTTCAGGAGCCTCGGCAGAGGGCTGCTCACTCAGGGCTGCGGCCTGCATCACGCCCGTGGGGCTGCCGGGTGCGTCCTCCCCGTCGTCTGCAAAGGTTGCCTCGGAGGAAAGCATCTGCTGCTGCACCTCGGGAATGGATGGCGCCCACCGCTCGGCTATCCGCTGGAAAATTGGGGCTGCTACTACTCCACCGTACGAATGTGTTTGCGGTTCATCGAGCACTACGATCATCGCTACCTGCGGATCTTCTGCGGGGAAAAACCCGACAAACGAGGACCGATACCCTCCGGTGTATCCGCCTGCAGATACCTTCCTGGCCGTACCTGTTTTCCCTGCAATAGTCAGCCCGTCAACCTGTGCGCGCGTAGCGGTACCGTCTTCCACCGCCTGCACGAAAGCAGGAAGCAACTTCTCGACCGTTTTGGGCTCCAGCGCCTGCCGGATTTCCGTGGGCTCAGCCCGCCAGGTTGTGGCGCCCGTAACGTTGCGCCGCTCGGCAAGCACGTAGGGCTGCATCAACGTACCGCCATTGGCAAATGCGCTGTATGCAGAGAGCACTTGCAGCGGCGTGGCATCCACCTCATAGCCTATGCTGAGCGAGGTGAGCGACGTTCCGCTCCATTCCGACGGACGTTTCAGGGTCCCCCCTACCTCGCCGGGGAGACCGATCCAGGTAGGCTGCCCAAAGCCCAGGTTGCGCGCGTACTGATAGAAAACGCCCCGCTCCATTTCGCGAGCAATGCGGGCCATTCCCACGTTGCTTGACTGCGCAATCACCTCAGAAAAGGGGATCTCGCCGTGGGCGCGGATGTCACGCATCGTGCGCCCATGAAAAACAGCCCATCCGTCACCGGTGTCAACAGTGTCCTGCAGGGAGACCAACCCCTGTTCTACGGCCGCGGCCGCCCCAACGAGCTTAAACGTGGAGCCCGGCTCCATGCGGTCGGTGATGGCATAATTGCGGCGGTGCCGCGTCTGGAACGAGCCCGGACGGTTAGTATCGTAGGTTGGCACGTTGGCCATTCCCAGAATTGCACCTGTCTGGGGATCCATCGCGATGGCGGTGCCCCAGGTAGCCCCGGTTTCCTCCACGCCCCGCTGCAGCTCCTGCTCCATAATCGACTGCTTCACGAGATCAATCGTGAGGACGAGGGACTCCCCGTGCTTGGGTTCTACCACAGCGCCCCCTACAACCGCACGCACCACGTTGCGCCTGTCTCGCTTTACAGCCCGGCGTCCGGGCTCTCCACGGAGAAAATCGTTGTACTGCGCTTCAACACCGGCCAGCCCGTTGCCGTCGGAGCTTACATGGCCCAGCACGTGCGCTGCGGTTGTGCCGTAGTTAAATCGGCGCGAGAAGATGGGCTCCAGGATGATGCCCGGCACATCCCACGCTTCAATAGCCGTGCGCTGGCTTTCGGTTAGGCCGCGCGTGAGGTGGGCATATCGTGGACTCGAACGCCCCTGCACGCGCTGGCGGTAATAGGCGGCGCTGCGCCCGGTTAGCTCACTCAGATTTGCATAGAACCGCGGAGCGGCATCGCTGAACCCGGGGATACTTGGATCTACTGCGAGATCATAGCGGGTTGTGTTGATCGCAAGCACCCGACCGGTATTATCGGTAACTGTGCCGCGTAGCGCCGGGAGCTCTACGAACGAGCTTGCCTGCCGCTCACCAGCTGAACGCAGGTCATCCCGCTCGCTCACATAGAGCCATGCTACCTGTGCCGCCACCAGCAGTGGCACCAGCGCCATAAGCGTCAGGAGCGCATACATGCGCCCAAATATTTGGTCTTTCGGATTCACTCGCTGTTAGGTTGAGAGCTCAATTTGTGTCTGGAATGATGATGGGCGTGCCCAGCGCGCCGGCGGAGCGCTGCAACCCCAGCGCCGTTGCGCGCTCGTGGATGACCGATGGCCCGGTCACCCTATCGAAATCGCCCTTGAGGCGACTGTGCTCCATATGAAGCTGGAGGTTCTCCGCTCGGGCCTGTTCTAATTCGGCCACCAAGTGCTGCGTCGCGTGTACATGCCCGACGTACAGTACCGCGCCTATCAGTAGCGCAAACAGCATCAGCAGAAATCGCGCAGTCGAGACGCGCTCCAGAAATTCGCTTCCGCGCGTGGCGCCGGCTTCGTGCTCGTTATCAGTTGAGAGGTCCTTCCAGTCCGGAAGCTTCGACCGGTCGTTTCGCAGCCCCGACCAGATTACCTTAGGCGAGGTAGAGGCCTCCTTTTTTTTGCGGCGTACCGCACCCGGCCCGCTCGCCCGCTTGCGGCGGCGCTGCTGTTTGCGGCGCGGCGTGTGCCGGGAGGGCCGGCGCACCCAAAATGTTTTGTCGCGGCGCGAACTCATGCGGTGGGGGGAATACGTCTCGTGTAGTGTTTACTTGATTTTCGGCTGCAGGTAGGGCGTTGAGCATGTGGCAGCTACCGCACAGCACAGCGTTCATGGGGCGGGTGGATTATCTGGGATCACGATTCGCTCAGCTACGCGCAGGCGGGCGCTCCGTGCACGGGGGTTGGCCTCCACTTCTTCTTCGGAGGCTCGTACTGGTTTGCGTGTGAGTTCATGCCAGGGCGTGAGAGCATTGCCAAATACATCGCGCTGCGGTTCACCCTCCAGATTTCCGTGACGGAAGAATCGCTTCACGCGCCGATCTTCCAGTGAGTGGTAGCTGATGACGGCCATCCTCCCCCCCTCAAGCAGGCGTTCTACCGCCTCCTGCAGCACGCGCTCAAGTTGCTCAAGCTCGCGATTCACGGCAATCCGTATTGCCTGAAACACCTGCGCCAGTATCTTTACTTCATCGCGCGTGGGCACGACGCTTCGCACAGCATCAGCCAGCTCGGTGGTGGTGGCAATGGGCCGAGTGGCTACGATCGTGCGAGCGATGCGCCCTGCACCCCGGACCTCGCCAAAGCTGCGCAGCACGTCCCGCAGGTCATCCTCCGACCACGAATTTACCACCTCATCAGCCGTCAGGCCGCTGCGATCATCCATACGCATATCCAGCGGAGCCTCCTGCTGAAAGCTGAAGCCACGCTCGGGCTCGTCTATCTGATGCGACGAGACGCCCAGATCAAGCAAGAGGCCGTCTACCTTCTCGGTGCCGAGTACATCCAGCAACTGCCCGAGCTCGCCGAACGAGCCACGAATGAGCTGCAGGCGCTCCGTGGCAATGTCCTCCGAGAGCCGCGCGCGCACTTCATGCAAGGCATCGGCATCCCGGTCGATACCAATAACGCGACCGGCCGCTGCCAGGCGGTCCAGCAGTGCTTCGGTATGACCACCCCCTCCAAGGGTACCATCTACATACGTGCCGGAGGGGTTGGTGACAAGCAGGCGCACCACTTCATGGCTAAGCACGGGCGCGTGATACCCGGTAGCGTAATCCAGCGGGTCCCTTCCTGTAGATGATCTGTCGTCAGTCGTAGCAGCGGTCATCATAATACCCCCATCACGCTCTCTGCAAGGCTCTCGTAATCCTCCGTCTGAGCATTGAGGTAGGTTTCGAAGAGCGCCGGATTCCAGATCTCGATATGATCGAGCGAACCGATAATCAGCGCCTTGTCCTGTATGTCAGCAAAATCAATTAGTGGGCGCGGGATGGAGACGCGCCCCTGACCGTCGAGGCTTACCTCATCGGCCCAGCGCAAAATAGTGCGGACGAAAGCCCTGGACTCCTGATTGAACATGTTCAGCCCGCGGAAATCGTTTTCCATCTCCGACCAGCGGTTGAGCGGATACAAAAAGATGCATTGCTCAAAGCCGCGCGTTATCGTGAAGGTGCTCTTGGCCTCTGGGCTCAGGTCATTTCGCATCTTCGCAGGGATCGCCACGCGACCCTTGCTGTCGACCGAATATTCTGCCTGTCCTTTAAAGCCAGCCATACGTGAGCGTAGATATAAAGAAGACTGCCCGCGCGGCAGCCCCACCTTTCAAAACAAGAGCATGGGGAAGTTCCCCACTTTTCCCCACACTCCCCCAATGTACGGTCTGTCATGGGAAAGTCAAGCAATCTGCGCCATATTCGGCAAGCAAAGGGATGTGTATTTCTTATGACACATATACCCCGACAGCACTTTTCTTTTTGACCGAACAGATATGCACCATGTGCGTCGATATGCTCGAACAGATTTACACTTTAATGTAGTAGCGGCCTTTTTCTCCCCTTCCATGCATGATGCGCTAACCGACCGGCAGCAGGAGATTTATCGCTTCATTCAATTCTTCGTGCGAACGGAGGGAACACCGCCCACCGTGCGAGAAATCGGTGATGGCGTGGGACTTGCCTCTTCCAGCGCTGTACATTATCACCTTCGCGCATTAACGGAAAAGGGCTTCCTCACGAGGGAGTCTCGCAAGTCGCGGGGGATAACGCTGAGCGGTAAAGCTACCTCTTCTGCAGTGGGCGACTCGTGCATTCAGCTCCCGGTGGTGAGCCGTGGGGAAGCGGGGGGAAAGAGGGTGAAACCAGAGGCGATGCTGTGGGTCGACCGCTATCTGCTCCGGAGAGCCACCTCGCCCGAGCGCTGCCTGTGCATGCGAGCCGCCGACGATGGTATGGCCGGGGCGGGTATCTACCGTGGCGATTTGGTGCTTGTTGAGCGAGTGCGGCTCAAAGAGTTGGATTCCGGTGCCACGGTCGGGGCCATCACCAATAATCGTTGCCTTGTCCGCCGGTATGAGTACGACGATGGAAGGCACGTACTCAAACCGGCAAGCCGCCACCACTCCACCCAATCGTTTTCACCTGAATCCTCTGATGTTCACCCTCTTGGCCGGGTGATCGGCGTCTTGCGGCGCGTCTAACGCGTTACCTATACCCTTGCTTGCGGCCTTCTTACGCCGTAGGTATTATGTTGCAGTGCCACTTACTTAAACTCAGGGATACTGATGGACTCACCACACAACAGGAGCGACGCCCGCGCCGGCACGGTATCACTGGTTACAAGGCTTATGGCTGGATGCCTCGCGCTCTGTGTGATTGCGGCTCCAGCTCGCGCACAGGTGAGTCAGGCCCACGCTGTGGCTATGACCGAAAGCAGCCCACCCCTACGTCTGGGCTCGCAATATCATCCGGGTCACGCCCGTGGCCGCGCAAATTTATCTACGCTCGCACCGATGGTCGTGGGGTCTATACTCATCGAAGCAAATGCTCCGCAGCGCGGAGGACGCGGCATTCGGTCGACCGGCTACATCATCGGCACCTGTCTGGCGGGGCTCGGTGTGCTCGTCGGACCATCAACCGGACTCTGGTGCACGGGCGAACATCGCACGGCGTGGCTGAGCATGGGTGTTCGGGCCGGCGGCATTGGTGCATTTGCCGCTGGCGCGTGGCGAATGAGTAGAGAACTCGATGGCGAGGGCGGATTTGCGGCTCTGGTTGCAGCGCCTTACCTGACGCTGATTCATCTGATGCCCGGCCTGCTGATCACATCCGCCGGCGCAGGATGGGCGCTGCGAAGCACTCCTGATTCCTGGTGTGATGGCTCCTCGCGCGCTCAGGCTGTGGTGCACCCGCAGATTGATGCAGGGGGTGCCGGAATGGCGCTGAGTGTAACATGGTAGGATGACCGGTTCCGGCGGATAACCCTTACACAGGCAGGGCGTACGTTGGAGGCTTCCCCGGAAACGCTCTTCGATCATGTCCTCTTCATCTACCGAACATCCAGTACAGCGGCATCCACAGCTGCAAATTATTTTTGCGGTCACGCTGATCTCCGTCATGAGCATCTCCAGCGTGACACCCGCGTTCCCGGGCGTCGTGCGCGCGCTTGGCATTTCAGTAGGCGAAGTGGGTCTGCTTGTTACGGTCTACTCCATCCCCGGCATCCTCCTGACCCCTTTCCTGGGCGTGTTGGCTGACCGGATCGGTCGAAAGCGGGTCCTTCTCCCGTCCATTCTCCTCTTTAGCATCGCAGGAGCGAGCTGTGCACTGGCCCGCGACTTTCACCTGCTGGTCGCGCTGCGCTTCTTCCAGGGACTTGGCTCGGCTCCCCTCATCGCTCTCTGTGTAACCATCATCGGTGACCTGTTTGAGGGACGGCGGCGCGCGCAGGCGATCGGGCTGAACGCGGCTGTGCTCAATATTGGCACCGCCACCTATCCCATGGTGGGTGGTGCGCTGGCGCTCATGGCCTGGTACTGGCCCTTCGCGATGCCGATTCTGGCGCTCCCCGTAGCCGCCCTCGTCTGGCGCGGACTGGACGTGGATGGATCCGCATCGCACCGGCGCGGCATCAAGCGCTACCTGGTAAGCGTGCGCTCCGGCCTTAGAGACCGTCGTATCCTCGGTCTACTCATAGCCGGCGCGGGCATCTTTATCTTCCTGTTCGGCAGCTACCTGACCTACCTCCCGGAGCTTGCAGAGGAGCACCATGGCGCTGGCTCATTCGCCGCGGGCGTGCTGATTTCGCTCTCCTCCGTTACGACCGGACTCACCTCCTCCTTCCTGGGCCGGCTGTCGGAGCAACGCTCGATGGCACAGCTCATTCTGGGTTCGTTCGTCATCGCGGCTACCGCGCTGATGCTCATGCCCCTCGCCCCAAACCTGACCATGCTCGGCGCTTGCAGCCTGCTGTTCGGTGTGGCGCAGGGCCTCAGCCTACCCGCTATCCAGACGCGCCTAACCGACCTCGTGCCGGCTCCCTCCAGAGCTGCTTTCTTTGCACTCAACGCTACTGCGCTGAAGGTCGGGCAGATGGTAGGCCCGCTCCTCATGGGCTTGGTGATTGCCACCCTGGGCACCGCAGCCGTCTTCTACGCCGGGGCGGTGGTAGCCCTTCTCATGCTGTTGCTCTGCATGCGAATGCTGTAAATCACCCGCGGCTACTCTGACTGCTGGTACTTCTCGTAGGTTTTGCTCTTCCAGAAAAGCCCAAAGATCACACCCCCTACAAGCAGAGGAATCAGCAATTCAATGATTCCGCGATCTGTAGCACCGAACAGCACCAGCAAGATAGCCAGTGCGCCTCCGGCGGTCCCTCCGAAGGCAATACCCTGCCACACGCGTGAGGAAAACTGCCAGCTCACCCATTCGGCGAAAGGGAAAGCAATGCCCGCAGCCAGCGCACCCCAGAGCGCTGCTACACCCATCATTGACTCTCCCTCAAGAAAACCGCGTACAAGGACGAAGACGAGGGCTCCTGCCGCTCCGGCGACAGCCGCGCGCAGAAGTGCGATGGAAGGGGATTCTTTGGGCATAGCAAAGGTCGTGTTAGATGATGTGGTGCTCAAGATACAACGCTTAGCGAGCCTTGCCAAATCTGCGACGTGAATCCGCAGGCCACCCTCACAGCTTCTCGAATATATAAGTCGCTCCGCTTTGTATATTTTCCGGCGACTATTTCCACAATACCAGCCCTATTCTCATGTTCAAGCTTGGAGTCATCGGTTGCGGCATGATTGCCGAACGCGGCCACTTTCCCGCCATTCAGCAAATCCCTGAGCTGCAGCTCTACGCGCTGTATGACCGCGATTTTGAACGAAGCAAATCGCTACAGCGCCAGTTCGGCGTGCCGCATGCCTATCCGTCGGAGAAGGAGTTTTTCAACTCGAACATCGATGCGGTGGTGGTTTGCACGCCGGCACCTGTCCATTATGCCAATGTGCTCGATGCTGCTGCTGCGCGTAAGCACGTGCTCTGCGAAAAGCCGCTCGGCACGTCGGAGGAGGAGATGTTGGAAATGCGCGACGTGATGAATGATGCCGGGCTGATGCTTTTCACCGGATTCAACTACCGGTTCAGCCAGAGCGCCATCGATATCCGGCACATGGTACGGGAGGAAGCCATAGGGGAGGTGCGATTGCTGCGCCTCATCTACAACTGGCACCTGCACGGCAAGTGGGAATCGAATGACCAGGGCGAGCGCGTGGAATCGGCCTTACGGCGCGGGCGCATGAAGGAAGGTGGCCCGATGGTGGATTGCGGCGTGCACCAGATCGACCTGGCGCGGTGGTGGCTTCGCTCGGAGGTGGAGTGGCAGCGTGGTATCGGTGTATGGCTCGATACGTATGAGGCACCCGATCATGTGTACCTGCACATGGGGCACGATAATGGCGCGCACTCCATGGTGGAGATGAGCTTCTCCTACAACAAGGCCTCAAAAGAGCCGCGCACGCATTTTCAGTACGAGCTGATCGGCACGGACGGGGTGATCCGCTATAACCGGGAGGAGCATTCGTTCGAACTGCGCAACTCGCACGGCACGCAGTATCTTCCGTGGCATCCGGAGAAGAGCTTTGCCGGGATGTACGCCGAGTTTGCGCGTGCACTGGCGAATGGTGAGGCGGGAGACATGCCCACGGCACAGGACGGCATCATGGCCAGCCGCATCGCGCAGGCCGCCACCGAACAGGCCATCCGCGACCGCGACAGGCCCAGCAAGGAGCACCCGTGCACGAAAACGCTGGCAAAGCAGGTCCGCCTACGCCACGCCCGAACCCCGCTCGATACCCTGGACCTACCGATACGCTCAACCTCCATGATCGCCCGGAATGGAGATGAATCGTAGAGACGACCCGGTGGGTCGTCTCTGTATGGGCGTCTGGGTGTGGCGGTTTTCGCGCGACGAATCGAGGACTCGAAGAAACGATGAGACGAGGAATGCTAAAGGACCACAGCCGTACTGAATGGTGGGCGTGTGGGAGTTTGGGGTGTGGGGGTTCGCGCGACGAATCGAGGACTCGAGGAAACGATCTGACGAGGATTTCCTGATCGATCCGTGACGCTGGATGAGGTCGTGTGGGAGTCTGGGGGTGTGGGGGTATTTCTGTGCGGCCACTTAGGCGATAAAACGACACGTAGCGCGATGAATCCCAGTTGCTCGACAAAACAGGAAACAAAGGAGACGAGGAAGGCGCTGTTGTTAGGGTTAGCGCCATTCTGAGCGTCAACGAAGAGCCGAGCACAGCGACACACGCACGTAATCTCTTTCCGTCTGGAAACGCAGCCGGCGATGGCAGTGAGGTTGTCAACGAGAACGACCGCCATGCCCCGAACATCATCGCCACCCCGTAGAGACGACCCGGTGGGTCGTCTTCACATCCGCCTGCGCTGCAACAAATCCCCCGTTTCTCCAGGGAAGTGTGAAATCCCGAATACCCTTGCAATAATCATCAGCCCACTGGATGCCGGCTGGCGGTCTCCCCCATTTGTTGTATGCTCTATCCGAGATAATGCACCGCGTTACCCCGAAACCTCTGATGGATCCTCGATCAAGTCGAGGATGACTTGTTGGGCTACAGTTCGCCACGACTTACGGTGTGCCGGTTCTGTCACCGACAACGCAGTCGGGTTTCGCCCCCCTCCATCCTGCGTCATTCGGAGCGCCAGCGAAAGGTCTCTCTACGTGCGGCGACGCTTCCGACAACAGGCGCGCCTTCATCACCGAGAAACCGTCACCTCATACTTTCTGACGTGCGGGTAAGGCGCCCGGACAACGGTGTAAAGATGCCCATCCGGCCCGGAAGCCACTGGAACGCCCATCTCCGATTCCCCCAGGTCGCTCCACTCAAAGCGGCCGGTGATGACACCCTCATCGTTGAGCACGTCCAGGGCCGCAGCTTGCTGAATGTCGCCCCCGTCAATCGTTCCCTGCACACGAGCGCGAGCGAACTCGTCTGCATCTGTCACGCCGGCCAACCAATGACTAAAGACGAGCCGCACGTCGTCAGCAATACGAAAGGGAGCCCAAAGATCACTTACTGTCATTGAGCGAATGCCTTCTTCCCCACGATACGTTCCCGCTCCCGCCAGGTGATCATCATCCTCCACGACTATCTCCCGGACGGGCGTGCCATCCATGGCGAACTCAAAGAGGTGATAGGCGGATTTCAGATGCGAAACAAGCAAACGCTCACCATCAAGCGTAGCATCGGTGGCGGGGCCCGGAAAGAAGGGCGCGGGTTCAGGCGTAACGTCTAAGGTGAATTCGTCGACAGCCGCTCCCTGCTCCGGGTCGAAACGCACAACCAGAGCGTCTCCCTCGCCGTAACGCAAGGCAAGTAGCACAACTGTTCCCTCGTACATGCCTAAAGTTTGGAGGCGAGACGCGTCGGCGCCCTCCAACG
>SLED01000400.1 GCA_007124945.1 Salinibacteraceae bacterium
GCTGTCTACCAGCGGTCGCTCGATGTCCTCGAGTGGGCGAAGGAGGAAGGCCTCCGTACCAAGAGTGGTATCATGGTGGGTCTCGGCGAGGAAGAAGAAGAGGTCGTTTCCCTGATGGAGGACTTTGTTGAGATCGGCCTTGATGTGATGACCATCGGGCAGTACATGCAACCCACCAAGATGCACCTCCCCGTCGAAGAGTGGGTGCACCCGGATGTGTTCGCGTGGTACAAGGAGGTCGGCGAGGACCTTGGCATCGAGCATGTAGAGAGTGGACCGCTCGTGCGCTCAAGCTATCACGCCGAGCGGCACGTTTAACACCGCGGTCCGGCGCCCTTTCACCCGGATCTTCATCCGCACTTGCGCGCAGAAATCCTACCTTAGCGGCTCATCAACGCAATTCATTTTAAGACTACGACATTTCAATGGCTGTTGAACGCACTCTTGCAATTCTCAAGCCCGACTGTGTACGGAAAGAGCTCATCGGAGACGTTCTGCGTCGCATACAGGACGCCGGGTTCACCATCCTCGGGCTCCGGATGACGCGACTCTCGAAGCGTGAGGCAGAGGGATTTTATGCCGTCCACAAGGGCAAAGCCTTTTTTGATGAACTCACCACGTTTATGTCGAGCGGGCCATGCGTACCCGTGGCGCTCGAAAAGGAAAACGCCATCGCGGATTTCCGCGCGCTCATCGGGGCGACCAATCCAAAAGAGGCTGCCGAGGGCACCATCCGGTCGGACTTCGCTGGCTCGATTGGAGAAAACATCGTACACGGCTCCGATTCGGTGGCAAACGGCCAGGTAGAAATCAATTACTTTTTTGATCAGGCTACGCTTGTTGCGAACGAGCCTGTGGGCTAACTATGACGTGGCGCCCCCTCCCCATCTTGTTGATGCTGCTCCTGCTCTCCGTCACCATAGCGTGCGGCGAGCAGCCCGGGCTCGTCTCGGAGGAGACGCCGGAGGTGCTAAGCGGAGCAGCGGTACTTGCATCGAATGACTACGCGCCGTTACACGGAAAGCGTGTAGGCCTCATTGGTAACCATACGAGCCTGGCAGGGGATACCCACCTGATTGATCTGCTTGCCGAACACCAAGAGGTGGAACTGGTGGCGCTCTTTGGCCCGGAGCATGGACTTCGCGGCACTGCAGATGCCGGGGCTGAGATCGAGGATGCGGAAGATCCGGAAACGGGCATTCCCATCTACAGCCTGTATGGTGAAACGCGGCGTCCTACGCCCGACATGCTTGAGGATGTCGACGCGTTGATTTTTGACATGCAGGATGTAGGCGCCCGGTTTTACACGTTCATCTCTACGATGGGCCTCGCGATGCAATCAGCAGCCGAGGCGGGAATTCCCTTTTATGTGCTGGATCGACCGAATCCGCTCGGTGGCATCTACATGAGCGGCTTTGTGCTGGAAGAAAATCAGCAATCCTTTGTGGGGCAATACCCGATCCCCACCGTCCACGGAATGACTATCGGGGAGCTTGCGCTGATGATTCGTGGGGAAGAATGGCTTGATGATGTAGCCGGCGTCGACCTGCACGTGATCGAGCTCGAAGGCTGGAGTCGCGAAATGCAGTGGGAGGCTTTGTCTGAGCCGTGGGTGGCACCCAGCCCCAACATCCCGGATTTTGAGACAGCGCTGCTCTACCCGGGCACGTGCCTGATTGAAGCAACCTCGGCGAGCGAAGGGCGGGGCACGGATGCACCGTTTCGCCTTATTGGCCACCCGAATGCTGATGCAGATTCACTTGCCCACGCGCTCAGAGCTCGCGAGCTATTCGGCGTGAAGATAGAGGCCGCCACGTTTACACCCGAATCGCGCCCCGGCGCCACCAGCCCGAAGCACGAGGGCACCACTGTTCACGGCATCCGGGTTTCGGTGACAGATTCTGAACTTGTGGACCCGGTCGTCTTCGGCGTACACCTTCTCGATGTCATGATCGATCAGTTGGGGGAGGAAGTTATCGATCAGCCCTCCTGGCTTGACCGGCTCGCAGGTACCAGCAGGCTCCGGGAGATGCTCATTGAGCGCCTTCCACCAGAGGAAATTATTGACGCTTGGATCGAAGAGGTGGAAGCTTTTACCGTGCACCGTGCCCCCTACCTGCTTTACACGATCGAATGATCACGCTCCCTGAGCGGCTTCAGCCTCCCGCTTCTCGGGGTCTGGACGCCAGAGAAGCGCATAGATAATCTCAAGATATCCGAAGATGAGGATCAGTGGGGCGACGTACAGCGACAGCCAGCCGTCAATTTCGCCTTCTACCGCCATCAACGTGTAGCCAATGATGATCGCGCAGACACCAACCGCAATCAACTGGTAATTGCGCTTGCCAAGCACCATCTTAGACTGGCGCTTTTTTTGCCGTCTTCCACGACGTTTGCCGGAGCCTCGTTTGGATTTGCGTCCCATACTTTTTAACCTTGCGCGCAAATTCGTTCGGCGAAGATGAACAGGAGCGTCGACAGGCGGGTTCCAAACGCGCCGGCATACGGGCGCTACGCGAGAATAAAACAGCCAATACCCGAGAGCTCTAATGAAGCATCCCTTCTTCAAT
Organism: Salinibacteraceae bacterium; assembly: GCA_007124945.1. GTDB lineage: Bacteria > Bacteroidota > Rhodothermia > Rhodothermales > Salinibacteraceae > Tc-Br11-B2g6-7. Next base: position 2,571 of record SLED01000400.1, read on the forward strand.
CGCGTCTGCTCAGTCACGCTGGCCATGTTTGTGGTTGTAGCCCTGGTGGCGGGCGTTTCAACAACATATGCGCAGAGCTCCATCGCCGAGCAACTGGACGCGCTGTTGAATAGCTCCACGGGCCAGTCTGCGATCTGGGGCGTCTACATTCACGATATCGAGAATGACGAGCCGCTCTACAGCTACAACGCTGACAAAGCGCTGACTCCGGCATCCAATCAGAAAGTATTTACCACTGCAGCTGCGCTTGACATCCTTGGCGCTGATCACCGCTACCACACGTATCTTTATTTCGACGGTGAGGTAGATGGCAGCGTCCTCCGGGGCGATCTAATCATACGCGGTTCGGGAGATCCCACGTTTGGCAGCTCCCACTTTCGAGGCAACAACCCGCTTCGCACGTGGGCGCGCGAGCTTGCCGACATGGGCGTGACCCGTATTGAGGGGCGTGTGGTGGGCGATGATACTGTTTTCCCCTACGCTCCATACGCCGATGGATGGGATATCGCTCACGTCATTCGGGAGTCCTTTGCACCACCGAGTGGTGGGCTGGTCTACGGCGACAACGTAATTCGCGTACACTTGCAGGCCACGCAGCCCGGCCAGCCACCACGGGTACGGGGCGAGCCTGACGGGTACTTTGAGATTGACAACCGGGCAACAACAAGTAGCCGTGGCGCAGGACGTTTCGCCTCCATTAACCGGAGAGTCGGGCAGGAGACTGTAACCATCACGGGTTCGGTTACGCGTAACTACCGGGGCAGCGTGCGCCTTCCCGTTGCGGACCCCACCTCCTACACGCTGTACAATATGCACGTGGCCCTGGAGCGCGCTGGCGTTCAGGTTGATGGTCCACTCGTAAACGTTGCTGAACTGCCAGAGCCCCCCTCCTACGATACACTTGAGCCCCTTCTCGTGCACCGATCCCCGCCCATGTCGGAGATCGTTAATCTGATCAACAAGGAAAGCAATAATCTGTACGCCGAGCAGGTCTATCGTTCACTGGGCTGGGACGGATCGTTGGAGGGTGCCACGCGGCGCGTCCGGACTATGCTTACGCAGGCTGGTATCAACTCACGTGGCATGACCATGCTTGATGGCTCCGGCCTCTCTCGTAAAGCGCTCGTTACACCCGAGGCGTTGGGTCGTCTGCTGGCCCACATGCACTCCCATGAGCATGCTGATGTGTTTAGGGAGTCGCTGGCCCGGCCCGGCGAGCATCGTAGCACGCTGCAGTACCGGTTGGCCGGCACCGATGTGCGCGCAAAGACGGGATCGCTACAGGGCGTTCGCACTCTGAGCGGATACACGACGGCCGCGGACGGGCGACCGCTCGCATTTGTTGTTTTTGCGAATAACTTTGCTATTCCAGCGCACCGTATCCGCAATCTCACGGATAGCATGGTGATGTCACTTACAACCTCCTCGTTCGCCGAGGCGCAATAACCGCGCTAACCCCCTCCTCAGCTCCTGCTGTATGCCCGTTATCGTCAGACATGCGCTCATCGGTGTGGCCGTGTTTCTGGCGCAGTGGCTGATCCTCGGGCGCCTGCAGTTGTGGGGCACCTTCCCCGATGCGGTACTGCTGTATATCGTGTGGTTGAGCCTGCAACACGGCCGCATGGCTGGTTCGATAGCGGGCTGCGGATTTGGCCTGCTTATGGATGCCGTCTACGGCACGTGGGGCATCCATATGTTCGTGAAAACGATTGTCGGTTTTCTGGCCGGCCTTTTCCCTCTTGAGGAACGGGAGACGCTCCTGATCACGCCATCGCAGGCCCTGCTCGGAGGACTGGTGGTAGCGCTCCTCCACAACGGCCTGTTCGTGATCCTGCTGGCCCTGCAGACAGGCGCCCGCACCGCCACCATGATCACCACCGTATGGCTCGGCTCCGCCGCCTACACCGCCGTGGTGAGCGGGATTGCGGCGCTGTTTACGCAGGGGAAATGACTTCCAGCCTCGTCGCGTCCGTCTTGGGTGCGACGCACCGTAGACGCCGTCTCGGCTGCTATCCACTCCCTCAATTCTCGTCAGGGGCACCAGCCTTGCATTTGCTGCCCTATCTCCGAAAATCGCGAGTTCGTGAAGACCGTGCAAGCGCTATTACTTGATGGTTGGCCAGGGCTTTTTGCAGTGGTAGAGACGTATCATGATACGTCTCTACAGGGGTGCAGCTTGTTTTTTGCTCGTCGCGTCCGTCCCGGGCGCGATGCACCGTCGGCGCCGTCTCGGCGCCATGGTTCGTCTTCGATCGCTTCGCGATCTGCGCTCACCATGACGAATGGTAGGCGGGCGCAGGGCTTGCACCGCGGCTGCAAAGAGGAGAAAATGTTCTTCTCGTCGCCTGCTTCACGCCACATCCAGCACGGGCTCGAATGCCTGCAGGATGCGCTTCCTCACCTTGTCCGTCGGTTCGACGAGCGGTAGCCTAACGGTCGACTCCATCCGCCCCAGCGAGTGGAGCACGGCCTTCACGGGCGTGGGGTTGGTGGCGTAGAAGCAAGCGCGCATCGGCTCCAGTAGCCGCAGGTGCGCCTCACGCGCGGTATCCAGGCGGCCGGCGAGGGCGTGGCGTACCATCTCCGTGAACGGATGGGGTGCAGCATTGCTGATCACGGAGATCACGCCGTCGCCGCCCAGCATCGCGACGGGAAACGCCATCTCGTCATCGCCGGCGTAGACGGTAAAGCCCTCCGGCCGCCCAGCCAGGATGTCCGTGATCTGCGGCAGGCTGCCCGAGGCTTCCTTCACCCCCACCACCGTCGGGACCTCCTCCGCCAGCTGCAATGTGGTTTCCGCCGGAAAGTCGTAACCCGTACGGCTCGGCACGTTGTACAGGATGATGGGGCAGTCGGTAGCATCCGCGATGGCCTTCACGTGAGCCACAAAGCCATCATGCCCCGGCTTGTTGTAATACGGGCCCACGACGAGCAGCCCATCCGCTCCGGCCTCTGCGGCCTCTTTCGAGAACGTGATGCTCTGCTGCGTGTCGTTGGTGCCCGTACCGACGATAACCGGTACCTGCCCGTCCGCCTGCTCGATGGCCACATCCACCAGCGTACGCCGCTCCTCGTGCGTGATGGTCGGATTTTCGCCCGTTGTGCCAAGCACCACCAGCCCTTCCACCCCTCCTGCAATTTGCTCATCGATCAGCCGCGTGAATGCAGAGACGTCCAGATTGCCATCGTTCGTAAACGGTGTTACCAGAGCCGGCGCAGTGCCGCGAAACAGCATATCAGCTTCCATGGGAGTCTATGGTTCGTTGATTATCGTTAACACAATGGACGTCATCATCCGATCACGTCATCCAGCATATCGTCCAGCGTGAAGAGGCCCTTCCGGCCCTCACTGAGCCATTCGGCGGCGCGCACAGCCCCAAACGCGAAACCCTCCCGGCCCTTCGCCACGTGGCGCACCGTCACCTGATCAAACGCACTATCCAACCCGATGGTGTGCTCACCGAACACCGTGCCCGCACGCGTAGAGCTGACGTGGACCGCTTTCGGGTCGATCTTGCCGTGCTGGGCCTCTACCTCCTGATGTGACTTCCGGCGCAATCCCTTGATGATCGTATCGCCCAGCATCTCGGCGGTGCCGCTCGGGCTGTCCACTTTATTAGTGTGATGGATTTCGTGCACGAACGCATCGTACTCGGGAAGGTCATCCAGCAAGGGCAGTACCCCCTTCAGCGCGCGCACGAGTAGCGCAACCCCAAGCGAAAAGTTTGGCGCGTACAACACCGAGCCGTTGTAGTCCTCAACCCACGTAGCCACCTGTTCGAGCGCGTCGTACCAGCCTGTCGTGCCCACAACAGCCGGTTGATTCGACTCGCAGTAATACCGCAAGTGCTTCTTCGCCGTGTGCGGCAAAGAAAAGTCTATTGCCACATCTGCACCGTCCAGCACACCCATAGTATCCACGGGAAGCGGCTGGTCGGCATCAAAACGGGAGGCAATCGAATGTCCCCGCTCACGGGCCACGGACTCTACCGCCTGACCCATCTGTCCGGTGCCGACGAGTGCGATCGAAAGTGATGAAGGAGCGGCCATAAGCGATTACACGGTACAGAGATGAATAGCGTGGGCAAGCGAGCGTATCGGGCGAACGGCGGTGGGCATGAACTCCTGCCCCACCCATCCACGAAAGCCCGTCTCGGCGATGGCTTTCATGACAGCCGGGTAATTGAGCTCCTGTGTTTCGTCTATCTCGTTCCGTCCCGGCACACCGCCCGTGTGGTAATGCCCGATGATGTCGGCGTGCTCCTGTATGGTGCGGATCACGTCGCCTTCCATGATCTGGGCGTGGTAGATATCATACAGGATACGGAAGTGATCCGAGTGCAGGCGCGAGGCCACCTCCGTGCCGAAAGCCATATTGTCGAAATGATAATCCGGATGATCGACCTTCGAGTTGAGGAGCTCCATGTAGAGTACCACGCCGTGCTCCTCAGCCAGCGGCAGCAGCGGCTCCAGGCCAGCGACGCAGTTAGCGATACCTTCCTCATCCGAGATTCCGTCCCGGTTGCCAGAGAAGCAGATCAGGTTCTCGACGCCTCGCTCAGCCGTCTTTCGGATGTACTCCTCGTACGCATCCTGCAGCTCGTCGTGATGGTCGATGTGATTGAATCCTCGCTCAATGGAGGTAGGCGCGTTCACCATCCCACAGGTGAGCCCGTGCTCCTTCACCACCGGAATCTCGTCCGGATCCAGCAGTTCGATCGATTCGATACCGAGCGCCTTGGCCTTTCGGGCCAGCTCGTCGAGGTCCATGTTGCCATACGGCCAGCGGCACACGGAATGGTTGATGCGGGAGGCGGTCGCACGCACGGTCGCCGACGTGCCGAGGAGAGGGCCTGCTACCGAAACCGCGGTGGCACCGGCGGCGAGGCGTTTGAATACGTCACGTCGATTGATCATGGCGAGCAGAGGGTCAGGTGGTTACGCTACGAGCTCGGCGGCCTGAATGAGATCGGCGAGGATACCGGCGGCCGTGACGCGAGGTCCGGCGCCGGGGCCCTGCACAACGAGCGGTGTTACATGATAGCGGTCTGTCTCAAAAATCACCACATTGTCGGTACCCTCAAGCTGGCCGAGCGGTGAGTATTTGGGCACGGCGCGGACGCCCACCTCCAGCCTCCCGTTGGCTATGGAGCCGAGATAGACGAGCCGTTTATCCTCGGATTCTGCCTCGGCCACGCGTGCTGACCACTCCTGATCCAGCGAATCTACTTCGTCGAGAAACTCGTCGACACTGACCCTACGCAGCGCCTCCGGCACGAGGGATTCCACGGAGACATCAGCGCGCTCGACCGACATTCCCATCTCTCGCGCGAGAATGAGCAGCTTGCGCGCCACGTCCTCGCCGCCCAGGTCGTCGCGGGGATCGGGCTCGGTGAAGCCGTTTGCCCGCGCCTCGCGGACGACTGCGGAGAACGGCTTGCCTTCACCGAGCTGCCCGAACAGATACGCCATGGTTCCGGAAAACACGCCGCGAATGCTGTGGATGTGGTCACCCGTTCGTACGAGCGTTCGCAGTGTGGAGATCACCGGGAGCCCGGCTCCCACTGTGGTTTCGTAGAAGTAGGGCACCCGCTGCTTGCGCGCCTTGGCGTGCAGCGCCTCGTAATAGTCCTGCGAAAGCGTATTCGCGCGCTTGTTGGGCGTGATGATGCCGATGTTGTGATCGAGTAGCTCGGGATAGCGCTGCGCCACCTGGTCGGAGGCGGTAGCATCCACCACGAGAAGGCGCTCCAGTTGACTCTGGGTCAGATGATCGATCAGCGCATCGAGGCTCTCTACCGGTGGAGCCTCCTCAAGCCGCACGCTCACCTCATCGAACGGCACGCCCTGCACGTCCCACAGCATGTGGCGCGTGTTGGCGGCGCCAACCAAATTAAGGTTCAGGCGGAGATGCTTTTGAAACTCGTTGGTCCGGTCGGCGAGCATATCGAGCAGCATGCCGCCGACCGTACCGGTGCCGATGAGAAAAAGATGGACGCGCTCCTGTCCGATAGCGAAGGTCTCGTGCAGCGCCTGCAACGCGCGCGGCAGATCCTTCTCCGCCACAATGCTGGAGATATTGGCTTCTGAAGCGCCCTCCGAGATGGCCAGCACGTTGACCCCCGCCCGGCCCAGCGCAGCGAAGAGCTGCCCGGAAAGGCCCGTGCGGTAGCGCATGTTATCACCGACTGCTGCCAGAATCGCCACATCATCGATCTGTGTCACGCCCTCGATATCGCCGCGCTCCACCTCTTCGGCAAACGCGTCGAGAAGAGCTTGTCGTCCGCGTGTGGCATCCCCTGCGCCCACGCCGATGCAGAGGCTCTGCTCGCTCGCGGCCAGCGCTACCGTCATTACGTTGATGTCATGCTCAGCCAGCGCGTTGAACGCGCGCGCCGCGGTGCCCGGCATGCGAACCATCGCGCTCCCCTCAAGCACCACAAGCGCCACCTCGGGCACGTGCATGATGGCCCGGATGCCCTGGCCTCCCTCCTGCCCATCAGCATCAACACGCGCGAGGAGTGGCAGGCCGTCGGATATCTCCCGCAGCTCCAGGGGGATGCCGGCCCGGTGCAGGAGGCGCACCATCCGCGGATGTACACCGCCACGCCCGAAGGCCGCCAGCTCCGACGCCTCCCGGTAGGTGAGCCGGTCGAGGACAAACGCGTCCGGCACCAGCCTGGGATCAGCCGAATAGAGGTCGTTTTCGTCCGTAAGCGAAATCACGCGGCGCGCGCCGAGCCGAGAGGCAATGCGTGCCGCAACGGCATCCGTAGCTGCTCGACCGGGTCCCTGGCCGTCTGCAGGTCCACCTGAAGCCGCGGGTGCATGCTCAACCAGTACAAGTGTGCTGTCCGGCGGGCCCTCCAGCGCAAGCGCCTCCTCACTTGTCAAAACGGCCACGTCGCAACCGCCATCCGCAAGTGCCTCGCGCATGGGCGTACCGGCGGGCACCACCCACAGCTGACAACCTTGCTCTTCCGTTGCAACCCGCGCATACTCCGCACATCGCTCCACCGACAGGTCAAGACGGCGACTGAGTGTGAGGACGTCCGGATTAGCAACTGCTTCAGGCATGAACTGTGTTGATTTTTCCAGTTGAGAAACGGCCTCAATGTACGCAGAGGCCACTGCACACCGAAGACGCCGGTGTGAATAGCCTGTTTCATTTGCCCTGTCAGCTACCGATCCGTCAGAACTCATGGCAGAGTGCGGAGAAATCCTCAAGCTCCCTGTTGCGCATGTCTCTGACACCAGAAAGCCGCGCGGGTCCATATCGTCCGGTCACACCCGGAATCAGCTGACGCGTGCTACTGTGGTGAATTGCTCCTCAAGCTTGAGTCTTCGCTGCTCGCGAAGTGCCTCCGGGGTCAACGATCCATATATCAGCGCCCTCACATACTGAACCAGTTGCTCCCCGGCGAGCAAATCCGTCACAATAACATAGAGCGCGCCCCGATCGAGCAGTTCGAGCGCCGTTTCCACATCGTATGCGTTGAGAATCACCTCCCTTCCGTAGAAAAGATCCAAAATCCGTTCTGAGACAGGATCCGAGGGAACGGTTGAAACGATAAGGCGAGCCGCCTCACCGTTCGCTTTTTTCCAGGTGTACTTCTCCATCGCATCCCCGAAAACAAACTCATCACACTCCATTCGAATAGTATCACGAAGCTCGGGCTCGTTTTCAATTACGACGTACCGCTGGCCGATCTCCTTACAGGTTTGGACGAGCTGCCGGCCCTGACGACCAAAGCCGATGATGATTACGTGGTCAGTAATATCTTCGGCGCATGAGCTCCAGGCGTCGATCTTACCGTGACGCCCAACGATCAGACCGCGATCGGCCAGAGCACGGTAGATGCGTTCGTCGTAGCGCTGACTCAAGCTGGAGGTTATCATCGTCACCGCCGCCGCCAGAATGATGGCATCAAACACCGACTGCGTCAGAAAGCCGAGAAGCAGGGCTTCGATGGCAATGATGAGCGCGAACTCGCTAACCTGGTCAATGCTTAGACTTGTTAGCGTCGCCGAGCGGGCTTCGTGACCCTGCAGAATAAGGATAACCGTAGTAACGATGGGCTTCACGACAGCCGTCAACACCACGAGGCCGGCGGCAAGGAGCAATTTTTCGAGGGTGGGAAAGGCTACGAGCGCACCGATGGTCACGAAGAAGATCGCAATGAAGAAGTCTTTTATCGACTCGATGCCGTTAAACAGGTCCAGATACCGATCGCGATCATGCCGTACGGCAAGCCCCGCTGCAAACGCCCCAACGACGATGGAAACCCCGACGATTTCCGCCACACCAATAAATACGACGAGAATCGAGACGGCGCCGATAATCATCAGCTCCGACGATCCGCCGGCCAACCGACCGAGCAGATCGAACAAATAGCGATTGACGAGGACTGCACCCACAAGCAGCATCATCCCATATCCGATTTGAGTGGCGATCGGGTCCGCTGCAAAACCCTCAGCGCTCAGCACGAGCAGCAAAACGAGTGCGATTAGATCCTGCACAAAGTGAATCGACTCGGCCAGACGCCCACGTATGAGGTTGTTTCGGATTTCCTCTTGTAGCAGAGCAGTGCCCACGATACTTGATGACAACGCCGCCGCTGCGCCGAGATAGAGGGACTCCTGCAGAGGTATTCCAAAGACCAGTCCCGTCCCAATTCCAAGCGAGCCCACCACGACAATCTGACCGAGGGTAGCCACCTCGCTCTCAAGCAATACCGTTCGTACCGTATCGAACTGAATGCCCACGCCAAAAGAGAAGACGAGCAGCGCGATACCAAACTGCGCAAGCTCCAGGGTGAGCTCCTCCTCGATAAATACGCCGGCCACGAGTCCCGCAACGATGAGCAGCGGCACTGTGGGCAGTTCAAACTTGTTTGCCACCAGCAGAAACGGCCCGGCGACGATAAAGATTATCGCGAGCGTTGTCAGAAGATCAACCATCAAGATCACCTACCATCTTCTCATGAATAGCAGGAATGGGGTCGGGACTTCGTAGCAGCTCGGCATCCGCCTTGACAACCTGTTTGAACACCTCTGCGTCCTCCAGATAGGCCTTCAAATAGGCCGAGAGGCGATCGCCCGCGAGTTGCGTGCTCATGATTACGCAGTGGGCACCACGATCGTACAATACCCGTGCATCGGGGACAGTCTCCGCTTCCACAAACACGATGGCATCTTTGCGAGCCTCCCGCATTAGCGCGGTGTTCACGTCGAGTTCAACGGACGACGAAAGCACGAAACGGGCCTGCTTGAGCGCGGCATCCTTACGGATGGTGGCGTTCCGGAAATCACCGTAGATGGCGGAATAGCCGTTCTCTTCGAGTATGTTGATGTGGTCGACGCGCCGGTCCACGACGACTACATCATCATAATGATCGGCAAGTAGCGGCAGTACGGTACGCGTGACCGCATCATAGCCGATCACCAGCGCATGGTCCTGGTAGGCTTTCTTGCTCATTTCGAACACCGCATCCGTCTCCCAGCGCTCAAAATATGGAGCGAGGCGGTTGTAGAGCGCGTGATTGTATTCGATAAAATAGACCGAAACCGCCATCGTGATGAGTGCGAGCAAGGTGAGGTAGCCAAGCACTTCTTCCGCGATGAAGTCCCCGGCAAAGGCCGCCACGCCCAGGATGATGCCGAACTCGCTGACCTGAATCATATTGATACTGCCGAGGAAGGTCGTCTCGAGGTTGAACTTCTGCCAGTTGATAAGTGCAAAAAAGATCACAAATTTGACTGGCATGAGAATGAGGGCAGTAATGAGCGCCTCCTGCCAGTAGAAGAGCAATTCGCTGGCCTCCAGGTCCAGTGCAACCGTGACGAAAAAGACCATCACGAAGAGGTCCGTGAGCGGGTTGATGCGGTCCTGCAACTCCTTGCTGTAAGGCAGCTGCGCGATGGCCAGCCCCGCAAGGAAGGCGCCCATCTCGATGGACAGATACGCCTCAATACCGAGTGGCGACAGGAGGACGTTGATCTCTGACGAGATTAGCACAAAGAGAAACGCCCACGAGATCGAGATAAGAAAGAACACCTGCTTGTTGTTGGCGATGCGGCGAAAAAGTTGTGGTAGCGCGTACCGGGACGCCGCGAGGGCTGCAACGCTGATGATGGCCACCAGCGTCAGCACAATAGCCAGCGTAGCCCCAACTTCCGCGAGACTCTCCGGGCGGCCAGCAGCCAAAACCGCCAGCAAAATCACAACAACGATATCCTGTACGAGCAAGATACCGACATCGATTTTGCCGTGTAGTGACGTAGCCTCGTCCTTATCGGTGAGCATCTTGATGACGACCGCGGTGGAACTGTACATCACCGCCAGGCCAATGATCAACGCCTCCATAGGACCAAAACCAAGCGCCAGCGCGATCCCACCCCCAGCCAGGCACACAAGGCCCATCTGCGGAAAAGATATTTTGACGATGGGTGCCAGCACATGCCGCACCTCGTCAAGCCTCATCTTGATTCCAAGCAGAAAGAGCAGAAATGCCAGGCCCAGTTCGGAGAGTGTCTCGGTAAGCTCCCCCACCTCCACAATGCCCAGCACAGCGGGCCCGATAAGTACCCCTGCAACGATGTACCCCACGATGGTAGGCTGCCGCGTTTGCTTCGCCACAAATCCCATCACTGCCGCGCTCAGCAGGATTACAGCGAGATAAACGGTTAATGCCATGGAGTGGGCCACGCATGATTGAAGAGCAATGAATCTACAACGACGAAAGTAAAGCTAAGACTACAA
>SLED01000179.1 GCA_007124945.1 Salinibacteraceae bacterium
CTTCAAGATGCTGCGCTGGCGCGCGGAGGAGGCGCGCAACGCGGCGAAGCGCGCCGAGCGCAAGGCCCGCAAGAGGGTCCACTCAGTGGATGCAGAGCAGAAGGCAATCGAGGCCAGGGAACTCGCTGACGAGGCCTTGGAATGGACTAGAGGAGGAAGCGCCATGCACGCAATGTCTGACCAGGGAAAGATCTTCATGCGGAAAATCGAGGAGGGCGCCGGCAAGCAGATCGCGCTATGGGTGCGGCGGATGCGCGAGAACTACTTCGACGTCCTGGAGGAGCGCGAGGACCGCGCCCGCGCCACCCTGCCGTACCGCCAGCTGATGCAGCTGGAGGAGGAGCACCGGCGCACGTGTAACGTCGTCTATGAGGCCAGGCGCCTGCTCAATCAAAAGCCCGTCCCCCTGGACGAGCTCATGCGCCTGGTCGAGGAAGAGCTCGCGGCTAAGAGCCCTCCAGCAGACCCTGGGGAGGTCCTTCCATTTCCCGCTGGATCTCCTCGATAGCGAATGGGCTGACCCCAATCGCTGAGAAGCACAGGAGGACCAGCCGTGCGCTACGAATGGATGGGCGTCGAGTACATCAACCGCGAGGTCTGGCTGCGCGAGGCGACGCTGGATCTCATCACCGCCGGGGGTCATCTCCCGGCCGGGGGCGTGGCGCGAGAGTTCCCCCACGAGGATCTCGTCGCCGCGGTGCTGGAGCAGCTGGACACTGCCACCCGTGAAGAGGTGGAGGATGCGCTCGCCTGGGCATGGGAGAATGTCCGGGAGGATTAGTCCAGCAGGGTGCCGGCTACTCCCGCCCCGCCAACCACTCCCGAGCGAGTTTCTGCGCCTCGGCGATCTGGGCGGGGCTCATTTCGGATGCCACGATGTCGCGGACTTTGCCCGCCCGTTCATTACCCTGCGCCGCTGCTGACCTTGGCGGGCATGTCGCGCACGGACGTGGAGAACGCCTCGGCCTTCCTCGCGCCCCTGGCCTCGGAGGACCAGCAGAACCTGTCGCGTTTCCTCGACCAACTGAACTCGGGGCAGGGCATCTCGCCGGAGAGCCAGCGGTGGTGGCTGGACCGGTATTGAAGCGAGGGCTGCCATTGCTCGCAGACGCCCGCGTCCGGACGTTTTCCGGCCGCGTTCGCCTCGCGAGAACAGCCGGGGTGGTCTACCCTTTGATAGAGAAGCTGGATTTCTCCCGCGCTGCACCCTGCCGACGCGGGACTCTGTCGAGTCGAGACCGCCGAGGATCTCAAAAATGCCTGCTCTTTTCCGATTCGCTCAGTTGCTCGCGCTGCTGACGGTGGTCTTCGTGCTGTCCGCGTGTGGCGGCGGTGGTTCATCGGACTCGAGCACGACATTTACGGTTGAAGGCCGGGTGCTGAACGGAGTGCTGGTCGGGAGCACAGTGGATGTGTTCGGCGCCAGCGGCGGAAGTGTTCTCGGAACCGCCACTACCGACGCGAACGGTCGCTACGCAGCGCAGGTCTCACGCGCGGGGCCGTACCGGTTACGCGCGATGGGTGGGAAACTGAACGGTATCGATTACGCCGGGACCCTCGAATCGTCCTGTTCCGCCACATCGGGGTGTTTCGTCACCCCCTACACGACCGTCCTGCTGCGCCTGGTCGATGAGCATAATTTCAACCAGGGTGATGCGACGGCGCTCATGGCGAGCAACCTTGGCTTCGATGGCGATCCCTTCGCAGGGAATGTGTCCGTCGAGGATTTCGATCTCGGTGCTGCGCGCGCGGCGATTGCAGGTGGTGATGGCTTGGCTGTGTGGGTGGCCAGCATCGTGGCGTGGGCCACCAGCGAAGATGCTGAGCCGCCACCGGGTGTCGGTGGATCCGGTCCGACCGGTCCGACCGGACCGCCGGGGTCTCCTGGGGAGCCGGATCCGGTTCCACCGCCAGCCCCTGATCCGGATCCCCCAACGCCACCGGATTCTGACCCAGATCCACCAGCACCTCCCGTCGACCCCGATCCGGTTCCACCGCCAGTCCCTGATCCGGATCCCCCAACGCCACCGGAGCCAGACCCGGAGCCGACCCTCTCGTTGGAACAATGCGATTTCTTGGGATGCCGCGCGGTCTCTTTGCCGTTCAGCGGGGTAAAGACGGCTTCGTTGACGGTCGTGCCCACTCCGGAGTGGTACACCCTCGGAGACTACCGTTTGCGCGCTGGGCCCAGCGATCTCGTGATTCGCAATATTCGAGCGATTGTGACCAGTGGCAATGCGCGCGAAGCCAGGTTTACGGGGCTCGAGGCGGGAACGCTTGCGAGGGGAGGCGAACTCTCCTTTCAGTTGCAGAGCACTCGCTCTCCCGAGGCCTCCACGCTTGAGTTTGCATTCGATATCGACGGAATCCCAGGAAGCCCGTCCACGTTCTTGGCGAGAGTCACCGTAACCACTCCCGGCGATTTGGATCCCGACCCGATAGTGCCGGTTACACACCCGGTTTCAGCGACCTCCGGGGATGGCGGCAGTATCAGCCCGGCCAGCCGCAACGTCGCGCACGGTGCTGCGGCCACTTTCGCCGTAACGCCAAACGCTGGCTACAGCATCGACACAGTCAGCGGCTGCAATGGCACGTTGCACGGTGGGACTTACACCACCGGCGCGATCACCGGGGCCTGCACGGTGAGTGCCAGCTTCGCGATCAACCGCTACACGGTCACCTCGATCGCAGGCACTGGGGGCTCGGTCAGTCCGAACACCCTGCTCGTCAACCATGGCGCCACAGCGGAGTTCACGGTTACTCCTGAGTCGGGTTACGACATCGATACCGTCACAGGCTGCAACGGCACCCTGGTAGGTAACACCTATAGGACCGGGCCGATTACAAGCGCGTGCACTGTGAGCGCGGCATTCGCGGTCAAGCCTGAACCCACAAAATTCACCATCGAGGGCCAGGTGCTGAACAGCGTACTGGTCGGGAGCACTGTGGAAGTGCTCGGTGCCAACGGCGGAAATGTTCTCGGAACGGCGACGACCGACGGGGATGGTCGCTATACGGCAGAGGTTTCCCAGCAGGGCCCGTACCGTTTACGCGCCAGTGGAGGCAAGCTCGGGAGTGTCGACTACACCGGGACCCTGGAGTCGTTCTGTCCTGCCGGACCGGGTTGCTTTATTACCCCGTACACCACCGTCCTCCTCCGACTCGTCGATGATCATGGTTTCAACTATGGCGATGCGAAGGCGCTGATGGCGGCCAGCCTCGGCTTCGACGGCGATCCGTTCGCCGAAGAGGTGCCGGTGGAAGATTTCGACCTTGGCGCGGCGAGGGGAGCAATCGCGGGTGGAACGGGCTTGGAGGCGTGGGTAGAAAGTATCGTCGGGTGGGCAACCGGGGAGGACGTTGAGCCCCCGCCCGGCATCGCGGAGCCGGGTCCAGTTGTTCCCGTAACTCATACGGTTTCAGCTACCGCCGGGGATGGCGGCGGCATCAGTCCGACCAGCCAGGAAGTGGCTCACGGCGCGACCACTACTTTCACGGTCACTCCGGAGGACGGCTACAGCATCGCCACCGTCAGCGGCTGCGATGGCAGCCTGGACGGCAACACCTACACCACCGGGGCAATCATCGGGGCGTGCACCGTCAGTGCGACATTTGCGTTGAACCAGTACACCGTCGAAACCGTCGCC
>SLED01000069.1 GCA_007124945.1 Salinibacteraceae bacterium
CCTTGCGCGTGAGCATGGGGCATCGGACAGTACGTAGCACTTTCTCCGCCACGCTTCCAAGTGCAAACCGCGTCAGCCCGGTACGCCCGTGGGTGGCCATCATCACGAGGTCCACATCGTTCGCTTCAACGAACTCCGCGATGCGGTCTGCCGCGTGGCCCGATTCCGCCCGGAAGTCGTGCTCAAGGCCTTCACCGCCTCCGACGTCGCTGGCGAGTTGCGCCAGCTCTTTGCGCGCCTTTTCCACCAGCTTCGTTTCCTCACGCTGGGCGGAGAACACACTTCCTGTGTAGAAGGAAGGAGGTAGATGATCCTCCACCACATGAAGTAGCGTCAGCTTTGCATCGTGCCGGCGGGCCAGATCGCGGGCGGCTCTGAGCGTTTCCCTGGAGTGCTCGGAAAAGTCGACAGGGACGAGAATGGACTTGAATGGCAGCTGGGTTTCCGTATGTGCGGGTACGGTAAGCACAGGTGAAGTTGCCAGCCGCACGACTTCCTCCGCCACACTACCCAAAAGCATCCGCCGGAGGCCTCGCCTGCCGTGCGTACCGATCACGATTAGGTCCGTCGCAGACTCCTCCGCGAATGTTAGAATAGCTGGACCCGGAGCAACATCTCGCTCTACATGATAGGTGATTTCTACGCCGTCCGTATCCAGCTTCTCGAACCGGAGGGCATGTTCCGTCTCCTCCCGCAGCTTCATCCTTATCTGCTCGTCGCTTCGCTCACCCACGTATGTTTCACCGAAAGGGTCGGCATGCAGAACGTTGGCATAGAGAACACGCAGCGTTGCGTCATTCTCCCGCGCAATGGTCACGGCGTGCCGCAATGCTGGAGATGAACTGGGCGAAAAGTCGCGCGCCAGAAGTATGTTATTGAATGTTTTCATAGGTGCGTAGGGTCGGTGAGGGCTCCGTTGGTTGGATTAACTAATGTACATCAAAATGAGACAGGTGCCATCACGATCCGCCTCATTCCTTCGTGCGTCTCATACGCTTCGTCTCGTAGGACAATTCCCCACAAGCCAAACGCCGTGGTCGCGAACACCCTGCCCCCCAAAGGGGTATTGGAATACTGTAACACGCGGGCTTTATACCGCTCGATGCATTTGTCGTCTCGATGATTTCTGTATGGTACTCATGGCTGGACATAATAAATGGTCGAAGATTAAGCGGCAAAAAGCGGCCGCTGACAAGAAGAAGGGCAAGATCTGGGCGCGCCTTTCCCGGGATATTGCAGTAGCAGCTCGCGAGGGCGGTGGTGATCCAGATATGAACGCCTCGCTCTCTCAGGCCATCGAGAAGGCCAAGGAAGAGAACATGCCCAAGGACAACATCGAGCGCGCGATCAAGCGGGGCACCGGGGAGCTTGAGGGGCAAGACTACGAGGACGCGCTGTACGAGGGGTATGCTCCCCATGGAGTAGCAGTACTTATCGAGGCGCTAACAGATAACACCAACCGCACGGTGGCGGATCTCCGACATATCTTCGACAAAGCCGGGGGAAGCCTTGGCAAAAGCGGTTCGGTGAGCTACCTTTTCGAGCGCAAAGGCCGCTTCATCATCCCTGCAGCCGGGCTCGACGAGCTGGAGCTCTTTGAACTCGTCGTAGAAGCCGGCGCAGAAGACCTCGAGCAAATGGAGGACCGGTTCGTGGTCACTACACCCGTTGAGGTTTTCGATACCGTGGAAGCCGCGCTCAAAGCAAGTGATATAGAACTGGAGGAGGCCAAGCTCGCTTACCTGCCGACCACTACGGTAGCTCCTGAAGCCGATGCAGCCCGCAGGGTGAAGGATTTCCTGGCGACGCTCGAGGATCAGCAGGACGTGCAGGAGCTCTACACTACACTCGACGAAGAGGCCGTACCCGAAAGCGAACCTGCCTGAATCCGGTAGCACACCGTCTCCCTCATTCTTCAGCTCCCCCACCGGATGCGCATCCTTGGAATTGATCCTGGATCCCTCTTTACGGGATACGCGGTTGTAGACGTGCAGGGCGCGGAGGAGCAGTTGGTTGACTGCGGAACGCTTCGCCTGAACTCCGATGACGCTCACCAACTGCGATTGCGCGTGATCTACGAACACATAGAGGCGCTGCTCGAGGAGCACGCACCCGACGCCTGCGCCGTCGAAATGCCCGTCTATGGCCAGAATCCGCAGTCTATGCTGAAGTTGGGACGCGCGCAGGCAGCAGCTGTGTTGCCTGCACTGAACCGCACTATTCCGGTGAGCGAGTATACGCCGAAGGCCGTCAAGAAGTCGGTTACCGGCAATGGAAATGCGTCGAAGCAGCAGGTGGCCTACATGGTGTGCGCCATGCTCTCCATGGAGACGGGCTCCGTCGGTCTCGACACCTCCGATGCCATCGCCGTGGCCCTGTGCCACGCGCACCGCCACGTGAACGACGCGCCGCAGCGTCACACAAGCTGGAAAAGCTTCCTGCAGGCCAACCCCGACCGCAAGCGTTAAACATTACCGCCGCTTCTTTCGTCCCCGGCGCCCTTTCCGTCCGCGGCGGCTCTTACGTTCGGCATCGCGCATCCGCACTACCTCCTTCACCTCCTCCTCTTCGAGCTTACCCTGGCTCATATCCGAGAGCAGATCGGCAACTTTCTCATCCTTAAAGCCGGCATTCTTCCATTCGGGGTGCGCCTGTTCAACAATGCTTACAAGGATGCGCAGGTACGGGTAGCGCTCCTCGGCCGTTTCCAGATCCGCAATTGCGTGAGCAAAGAGTTCTGCGTTACGGCCCACATCGCGATCTACAATCTGTCCATCTTCTGGCATGGATCCGGGAAGGACGTGGTCGGGGAATCAACGGCTACTGAACAAGGTAGGGGAAAATATGGCCAAGGCCAACCGTTAATCCGCCACTATTTGATTGGACGTTAGGTCGGCACCGGATAGCTGCTCACCGCTGTACCTGAGCGGAGGATAGAGGATGGATGATGGACAGGCCTCCCCGTCGGCGTCCGTGCCTTTCACTCAGGGGTCGGAGATGGGAAGCACTTCTCGTTCTATCTTGTCGGCCAGATCATCCTTTGCTTTTTCAAGATCGTAGTGCGCCTGCAGGTTAACCCAGAGCTGAGGTGTAGTACCAAAATAACGGGACAGGCGAAGCGCGGTATCAGCGGTAACTGCACGCTTACCGCGAACAATTTCACTGATGCGCGGAGGTGGCACCCGAAGATCAAGTGCCAGCTTATTCTGGCTGATCCCCTTCGGCTCGAGAAACTCCTCCTTCAATATCTCACCAGGATGAACCGGTGGCATCTTCTGAGTAGACATATCAAAGCTCTGCGTCAAATTGCCCTTGGACAAATATGCGATTAATGGTAGTCGACGATCTCTACGTCATACGCATCATTCCCCATCCATCTAAAGCAAATTCTCCACTGCCGGTTTATTCGAATACTGTGCTGACCTTTCCTATCGCCACGTAGCTTCTCCAAACGGTTTCCCGGAGGCCGTCGGAGATCGTCGAGTGTAGAGGCACTGTGCAAATACGTTAATTTTCTGAGCGCGCGACGGTGGATATCGTGAGGTATGCGTTTACTACGCTCTCGACGCCAGAGCTTCTCCGTCTCCGTATCGGCGAAACTTTTGATCATGATCGGGTAGACGCCGAAGCAATTTTGCTCAA
>SLED01000249.1 GCA_007124945.1 Salinibacteraceae bacterium
CATTATACTATCTCCTCATCTACTCGCTGATGAACATTGGCGCCTTCGGTGTGATAGCGCTACTTGAGTGGGATGGAAAAACAGGCCGCGAGCAGTCGCTCGACTCTCTTGCAGGAATTGGTATCCAGCGGCCCTTCATCGGGCTGGCCATGGCGGTGTTTATGTTCAGTTTGATCGGATTCCCTCCTTTCGGGGGCTTCTTCGGTAAGGTGGCCGTGTTTGCTCCAGCGATTGATGCCGGTCTTACCTGGCTTGCCATCATCGGATTGCTGGCAAGTGTGGCGTCAGCAGGGTACTACCTGCGTGTCGTCTACGTTTTCTCGTTTAAGTCTGCGGACGATCGCCCGGCTGAGGCGCCATCACTGGCGTCGGCGTACACGCTACCGGGATCATCGCTGGCAGTGCTCGCCTTCTGCGTCGCGCTGCTCGTGGTCGTAGGCTTTATTCCGGGTCTGCGGGACATCACCACGCTCTACTTCCTGGATGCCGCAATGGCTGTCGCTGCACCGTAAACGTAGCGTCCACGCCTGTCGGTAGTAGGAATCAGTAGGCGGGCTGCGTTGGTTGCTTTCTCTGCAGCTATCCGGCCGCAAACCCTCTGGGACCCCAGTCCGCGTGTTCGGCAATTCGGCGAAAATGGCGCTCAGCAGGTTGCCGGAACAAGTATACACGGTTCTGGTGCGCTCGCCGCTCATTCGGCTTATCGCTGCGCCTGTACGCTACCTGTTTGCCGTCAGTAAAGAGCAGTTTGCCCCGGGCTATTCCACCATCTTCCACCACGTAGACCGTGGCCCCCGATAGGGTGACGTCGGATTCAAGTACAGATGTAATTGCCGGCTCAGCGTCATCCACGGTGTATGATCGGAAACGCGGTTTGTGAAAGGCCATGAAGCTGGTTTATCTTCTGATCAAATAGCTGATTACGTCGCACCGGGTTTGGTCGTCCGGCGTTTCGTGCGGAAGGGCACCAGTAACCAGTTCTTCTTGGCCGATGTCGAAGATGCCGACCTCGTTGCGATCTGTGCGTAGTGGCCGAATGCAATAAGGTTTTGACGTGCTTTCTTCCTACAAACAATAGGACCGCACGGTCGTCTACACACCGGAATTAAGACACAAGTTCGTGTAGAGACTTATCACAAAATAATCGGAGAAGCCCATGCCATTTTCCCTGCCCGAGTTGCCATACGCACACGACGCGTTGGAGCCGACGATCGACTCCAGAACGATGCAGGTCCATCACGGAAAGCATCATCAGGGCTACACAAACAAGCTTAACAACGCGATTGAAGGCCACGCGGAGCTGAAAGACCGCAGCATCGAGGAGCTATTGCGCGGCATTAAAACGCTGGTGCCTGAAAGTATTCGCACGGCTGTTCGTAATAACGGTGGCGGCTACGCCAATCATAAACTGTTCTGGGAAGTGATGTCCCCGGATGGTGGAGGAGAGCCCGGCGGCTCCTTAGGTAAGGCGATTGCGAGCAAGTTCGGGTCGTTTGAAGCATTCAAGCAGGCTTTTGCAAGTGCTGCGACAGGACGATTCGGCAGCGGATGGGCCTGGCTGGTGGTTGACAAGAATGGTGATCTCGCCGTCTACTCGACCCCCAATCAGGACAGTCCTCTAATGGAAGGCGACACTCCCATTCTTGGTCTTGACGTTTGGGAGCATGCCTACTATCTCCATTATCAAAACCGCCGGGGTGACTACGTCGAGAAGTTTTTCGACGTTGTAAACTGGGATGTTGTCAACAAAATGTATGAAGCCGCGAAGTAGAAGGTAGACGGTGCAGCCGAAGTACAGGCAGTGGTCAGGCGGCCACTGCCTCTTTTTTTGGACTTGCACGAAAATTTATAATGGTCTAACCCTATGTTTTTTCTACACCTGCGATATGAAGATATATTGCAGTGCGGTTTGGCCTTGAGTGCGACACGTGGGCGTTGTATCCTTTCGGTTCTGTGAGAGCAGGGTGCACCTGCATCCGGGACAGCATTCTTTAACGTTCTTGCCTGTAATTCTGTGTTTATCGAACCGACGAACGTAGCAGGATGGGTTGCGATTGTGGTGTTTGCCGCACTCAGCCTGTCCTTGATTTTGGCGTTTGCCCGGCTTGTGATGGGTCCGTCGTTGGCCGATCGCATCGTGGCGCTTGACCTGGTGGCCTATCTGGCGGTGGCTTTCATGATTGCCTACGCCATCGTCACTGACGAGATTTATTTTCTTGACCCAGCCCTGGTACTCGCACTCATTGCCTTTCTGGGCACCATAGCCTTTTCGCGATTCCTGGAGCATCGTTCACAAGAGATCGCAGAGTCAAACGATACCCATCCTGCCCTCCATGATTGAGATCATTGCTACGGTTCTCATTCTCGCCGGCACCGGCTTCGTGCTCGTTGCGGGCATCGGTGTTTTCCGGCTTCCGGATGTGCCAATGAGAATGCACGCCTCTACGAAGGCCGGAACGCTCGGTGTTGCGCTCATTGCCACCGCGGTCATCTTTCTTAATCTGGATGACATCGGTGTCATTACCAAGGCGATCGCCCTGATCCTATTCATGCTGCTAACGGCTCCGGTGGCAGCTCATATGATCGGCCGTGCGGCCTATCTCTCGCGGGTAAAGCTGTGGGAGGAAACCCGCATCGACGAGCTTGAGGAGCATATCAAGAAAGAAGGGCGGCTTCAATGATGCATGTGACTGAATGCTGCCTGCACCCCGCTATCCCCTGATTTACACGTACCTGGCCAACGTTACGTACATCTGATTCTCTATGGCCATTCTCTTTGCCGTCTTTTCAGGATTTGTTCTGTCGCTGCTGGCGCCGTTCCTGACCCGTCCACTGGGTCGGGCGTCGGGCTGGGTTTTTGCCCTGGTACCGGTGGGCATTGTAGCCGGTCTCGGGATGCACGTAGGCGCTATAGCGGCTGGCGAAACCGCCTCGATATCGTACGAATGGATTTCCATCACTCCATTCGACGTTACGCTCAGTTTCTATCTGGACGGGCTCAGCCTCTTCTTTAGCCTGATCGTTAGCGGTGTAGGTGCCCTCATATTTATTTACGGTGGGGGGTACCTGGAGAAGCACCATCACCTGGGACGCTTTTACTGCTACCTGGCCATGTTTATGGCCTCCATGATGGGGATGGTGCTGGCGGATAACCTGCTTACCTTCTACATCTTTTTTGAGCTGACGAGCTTTGCCTCGTTCATGCTCATCGGGTTCAACCATGACAATGCTGGATCACGGCGCTCTGCCTGGCAGGCGCTGCTTGTGACGAAGGCGGGTGGCCTCGCAATGCTGATTGGCTTCGTGCTGATTCATCAGGTTACCGGCACGATGCAGATCTCCGAGATAATTCAGCAAGGCGAGTTGCTCACAGGTAGCGAGTTCTACCTGGCCATCTTGATTCTGGTGCTGGGTGGTGCCTTCACAAAATCGGCCCAGTTCCCATTTTACTTCTGGCTGCCCAACGCGATGAAGGCGCCTACACCGGTGAGTGCGTATCTGCACTCTGCTACTATGGTGAAGGCAGGTGTGTACGTGCTGGCTCGCCTGCATCCTGCCCTTTCGGGGACGCCTGAATGGATCGCGATCGTCACCGGATTTGGTGCTGTCACCATGCTGGTTTCCGCGTGGCTTGCGCTACAGTACACTGATATGAAGAGCATTCTGGCCTACACCACGGTGATGGCACTCGGGCTGCTTACGATGATGCTCGGTGTTGGCTCGGAGATCGCGATAAAGGCATGCATGCTCTTCGTGCTCGTCCACGCGCTTTACAAAGCGTCGCTCTTTATGATTGCCGGCGCCGTGGATCACGGGATTCACATTCGCGACGTTACCAAGCTCGGTGGATTGCGATACGCAATGCCGATAACCTTCGGCGCTGCCGTGCTGGCTGGTCTGTCGATGGCCGGCATCCCGCCATTTTTTGGCTTCATCGGAAAGGAGATCGTGTATGAGGCGGCGCTGCAGGGCGGGGTCGCTGAAACGATGCTTGCCGTCGTGTCGGTGCTATCCAACATTGCGCTCGTGGCTGCCGCGGGCCTGCTGGTGGTGCGGGTGTTCCTCGGTGAACAGCCGGAAGCCACAAAGAAAGCGCATAAGGCACCGGTAGCACTCTGGTTCGGCCCGGTGTTGCTCGCAGGTCTGGGATTGCTTCTGGGCCTCGTGCCCGGTCCGTTTGGAGAATACTTCCTCGTGCCGGCCGTGGCTGCTGTAGCTGGTGAACCGGTTGAATTCAGCCTCTACCTGTGGCACGGCTTCACCATTGAGCTCGCGATGAGCGCAGTAACGGTGGCAGCCGGTGTGGCCCTCTATTTCGGATGGGATGCGATGCGGAGAAGCTCGATTGCGAAAGCGTTCGAAAACGGATTTGGCGCCGGTCTCGATCGCGGATACGACCACACGCTTGATGGCATTCTGGCTTTTGGTAGATGGCAAACGCGTGTGCTGCAAAATGGCTACCTCCGGTACTACATGAGCACGATTTTGAGTGTCGCGATTGTGCTTATTGCTGTCAGCTTTATCCGCGGAGAGGTGTTTGCATGGCCGGCGGCAATGGGAGGCATCGAAACGTTTGAGTGGGTGCTGAGCGGGTTAATCCTGGGCTCAGCTCTCGGCTGCATTTTGTTCTCCTCCCGTCTCGCAGCTATCGTCTCTCTTGGGATAGCCGGCTTTGCAATTGCGCTGATGTACCTAACTTACGGCGCTCCCGATCTGGCCAAGACGCAATTCCTGGTGGAGACGCTCACTGTGGTTTTGTTTGTTCTCGTGTTGCTGGACCTCCCAAATCTCAAGGAAACCGCCTCTACATTTGCGAAGGGCCGTGATGCATTGATCGCTGTGGGCGTGGGAGGGATGGTTACGTTGCTGATGCTGGCGGCGCTGACGATTCCCTTCGACAGCAACATGGCAAATTACTATGCTGAGAACACCTACATCCTTGGGGAGGGGCGTAACATCGTGAACACCATTCTTGTGGATTTCCGTGCGATTGACACCTTTGGTGAGATTGCCGTCCTGCTTGTGGCTGGCTTTGGGATCTATGCGCTTGTAACCCTCGGCCGCTCGGACGATGAAGAGCCTGCTCCTACAACGTCTAAAGAAACCGCCTGACGCATGTACTCTCTGATTTTACGTACGGCGGCCAAGCTGATAGTCCCGCTGCTCGTACTGTTCTCCATTTTTATCCTTTTCCGGGGCCACGACGAGCCCGGAGGGGGCTTTATTGGTGGGTTGATTGCGGGTAGCGCATTCGCACTCTACGCAGCAGCGTACGGTACCGATGAAGCGCGTGCTGCGCTTCGAGTTAATCCCCTTGAGCTAATGAGTGTTGGCCTGGCCATCGCGTTCCTCGCCGGCCTTTTACCGCTGGTGCTTGGGCAGCCTGTGCTAACCGGGCTCTGGGTGGAGTTTACTATATTCGGCGCCGATTTCAAGACGGGATCTCCTATTGTCTTCGACATCGGCATCTTTCTGCTTGTGGTAGGTACCGCCCTCACGATTGTTTTTGAGCTCGACGCCGATGGAAAGCGGTTCTTCCCGCATGATACGGATGCACCGAATAGCACAGCCGGTGCCGGTTCATCGGCCTAATAATTTTACTCCACTACGCACTCGTTGACGTATGGAAATTCTACTGTCATTTGTTGTCGGCGGCCTGTTTGCGGCAAGCGTATACCTGATTCTGCGCCGCAACCTGGTCCGGCTTGTGATTGGCATTATCCTGCTTTCCAACGCCGTTAATCTGCTGATCTTTACGATGGGGCGGATGACGCGAGGAGAGCCGGGCTTCATTCCGGTTGGAGAGGAGTTTCCGCCAGAACTCATAGCCAATCCGCTCTCACAGGCGCTAATCCTCACAGCGATTGTGATTGGATTTGGCCTGCTTGCCTTCACCCTTGTGCTCGTCTACCGGATGAACAAGGAAGGCAGACTGGTCGATTCCGACGCGCTACGTGCTGAGGAAATTGATCCAAGCGTCTACAATTAACGCCGCGCCCCGCCAACCTCGTT
This sequence comes from Salinibacteraceae bacterium, assembly GCA_007124945.1. Classification (GTDB taxonomy): domain Bacteria; phylum Bacteroidota; class Rhodothermia; order Rhodothermales; family Salinibacteraceae; genus Tc-Br11-B2g6-7. The sequence goes on from SLED01000249.1 coordinate 6,013, forward strand.
GAAGTAACGCCCGATTTTTTACTCGATGACTGCTCATCTTTTAATCGTACTTCCGATCGTGATCCCGTTTGCTGTCGGGATCGTGACGTTGCTGCTGCGCAAGAAGCCCCAGTGGCAGCAGTGGATAAATCTGGTCGGCATGGTGTCTCTGATGGCTGTGGCAATCCAACTGCTCTACGTAGTGCATACGCAGGGCATCCAGGCGACGACCCTGGGCGATTGGCCTGCTCCGTTCGGAATCACCTTTGTAGCCGATCACCTGGCAGCGATCATGGTGCTCTCCGGAGCGCTCATGGGCGTTGCTGTGTCCATCTTTGGCCTTGGCGATATGGATAAGAGACGGGTGGCCTACGGCTTCTATCCGTTCATGAACCTGCTAATTGGTGGGGTTGTCGGTGCGTACCTCACCGGCGACCTCTTTAACCTTTACGTATGGTTTGAGGTACTGCTGATTGCGTCATTTGTACTAATGGCGCTCGGCAATACGCGTGAGCAGCTCACGGCCAACATCAAGTACGTGGCCATCAACCTGGTGTCCTCGCTTTTCTTTCTTGGTGGCGTGGGGCTCATCTACGGAATCACGGGTTCGCTAAACATGGCGGAGGTGGCGACGCTACTGGCCGAGATCGACTCACCGGCGTTGATCACTACGATCTCGATGCTCTTCATCGTGTCGTTCGGTATTAAGTCGGCCATCTTTCCTCTTTACTTCTGGCTGCCAGCCTCGTACCACACCCCGCCGCCTACCATTATCGCGTTGTTTGCTGGACTTCTCACGAAGGTGGGCGTCTATGCGCTGATTCGCGTCTTTACGCTCTTCTTTACCTACGATGTCGGCTATACGCACACCATTCTCCTCTGGGTTGCCGGTTTCACAATGGTATCCGGCGTGCTCGGCGCTGCCGTGCAGAACGACTTCCGCCGCGTCCTCTCGTTTCACATCGTGAGTCAGATTGGCTACATGATCATGGGCCTCGCGCTATTTACTCCGGTGGCGCTGGTGGGCGCGATCTTCTACATCGTGCACAACCAGCTGGCCAAGACCAACCTCTTCCTTATCAGTGGTGTGGCCAACCGGCTCGAAGGTACGTTTACGCTCAAAAAGCTTGGCGGTCTGTATGCGGTATACCCGGGTCTTGCCATTCTTTTTGTGATATCAAGCTTTGCACTCGCCGGCTTCCCCCCGCTCACCGGATTCTGGGGGAAGTTGGTGCTCGCCATCGGCGCACTCGAGACGCAGGAGTATATCATTCTTGCAGTGGCGCTGGCGGTCGGTATGATGACCATGTTCTCGATGGCAAAAATCTGGATGTACGGATTCATGCCCGGTACCGAATCTAATCGTGAGGCCGGTAGCACGGACGAGCATACGCTGCTTGGCCTCGGCAACGGGACGGCCACAGAGCCGTACGTAAAGTCAGTCTGGGTCATGTACCTCCCGGTTGTCTTCATTGCCGCGCTAATTGTCTTTGTGAGCGTCTTTTTTGGCACCGTGTACGATGTGACCGAGCAGGCCGCGATCGAGCTTCTGGACCCATCCCTTTACATTGACGCTGTACTGGACTGATGAGCAACCTGCTGTTAAATTTTGTTCTTGCGCTCATTTGGACGCTTGTCACGGGTGCTTTCACTCTCGGTAATTTTGTTGCCGGCTTTGTCATTGGCTACGCCGTGCTGCGGCTGGCCGAGCCACTCATCGGTCCGGCAGCCTATGACAACCGTCTGTGGCACCAGGTGACGCTGCTGGGCTTTTTCATGTGGGAGTTGTTTATCTCCAGCGTCCGGGTTGCATGGGAGGTGTTGACGCCCGGCTTTGCTATGAAGGCGGGCGTGATCGCGATTCCGCTTGATGTGAAGACCGATCTTGAGATCACCCTTCTCGCCAATCTTATCTCCTTGACGCCGGGGACGCTAAGTATTGACGTGTCGAAGGATAGGACCAAGCTTTTCGTTCACAACATGTATCTTGGCGAGAACGTAGAGGAGTCGATTCTGGAGATTAAGGAAGAGCTGGAGAAGCGCATTATGCGTGCTACGGGGTCCTATAAAGCTTCGCATCCCGACCCGAAGCCTGCCAGGGTCTCTTCCTAAACCACCTCAGCTTCGGTGTGGTACGTAGCCAAAGCTGTTATGTATCGCCCGAGATTCCCGTATGCAGCTTCCGTCAGAAATTCGGCTTCGCTGGCTCACGCGAGAGGGGCGTGCAGTCGACGAGTGGTACGAGTGGTTGGGACAGGCGGAGCGAGCAGAGATAGAATCCTTCGGTCATCCCGAGCGACGAGAGGAGTTTGTTACCGGAAGGGCGGCGCTACGGCTGCTGCTGAGTGAGCTGAACGGAATCGCTCCTGATGAGGTCGGGCTTCGGACGGCCGATGATGGAGCGGTAGAGGCGCGGGCGCCGGATGCGCCATCGGTTTCGCTTGCCCACACGGGGCCTCATGCCGTGGCTGTAGCAGCGCCTCATCCCATCGGAGTCGACATCGAAACGATTCAGCCTCGGCGCGAGGACCTGCACCGGTTTCTTCTGCATCCGGACGAGTACCACATTATGGAGGAGCTGGACCTCCGGCGCGCGGAGCTTCTTGTGCTGCTGTGGACCATCAAGGAGTCGACGCTGAAGGGGCTGCGTACGGGATTTCGCCGATCACCGAAGACGCTGCGGCTGTCTATAGATGCCGAGGCAGGTCGTGCCGGCATAAACGTTATCGACGGGGAGCCGTGGGAGGTACTGTTCGAGCGCCGGCAGGAATGCTGGCTCTCGGTGGCCTATCCTGCGCGCATTGCCTAATCATCGCACCAAAACGTCTTACTCAATGGTTTCCAAGCTCTTTGACGCCGATCGCTGGACGCCCGTAGAGGGCGTTGATTTTGAAGATATCACCTATCACCGCGCGAAGGAGCAGGGGACCGTCCGCGTGGCATTTAATCGCCCGGAGGTACTCAACGCGTTTCGCCCGCAGACGGTAGATGAGCTCTACCGTGCACTCAACCACGCCCGGCAGACGTCGGATGTTGGCTGCGTACTGCTGACCGGCAACGGGCCGTCAAAGAAGCACGGGAAGTGGTCCTTCTCTTCCGGTGGCGATCAGCGCATCCGCGGGAAGGACGGGTATAAGTACGAGGGAGTCGAAGGGGACGTCGATCGGGCGAGGCTGGGTCGCCTACACATCCTTGAGGTGCAGCGGCTTATCCGGTTTATGCCCAAGGTGGTGATCGCGGTGGTGCCCGGCTGGGCCGTCGGCGGGGGCCACAGTCTGCATGTGGTGTGCGACATGACCTTGGCCAGCCGCGAGCATGCCATCTTCAAACAAACCGATGCGGACGTGGCCAGCTTCGACGCAGGCTTCGGATCGGCGTACCTGGCCCGTCAGGTCGGGCAGAAGCGGGCGCGTGAGATCTTTTTCCTTGGAAAGAATTACTCAGCAGAGGAAGCCGTGCAGATGGGGATGGCCAACGCCGCGGTGGCCCACGAGGAGCTCGAAACCACCGCACTGGACTGGGCCGCCGAGATCAACGGCAAGAGCCCCATGGCGATTCGGATGCTGAAGTACGCCTTCAACCAGATCGACGACGGGCTCATCGGGCAGCAGCTTTTTGCCGGCGAGGCCACACGACTCGGCTACATGACCGACGAGGCCCAGGAAGGCCGGGACGCCTTCCTCGAAAAACGCGACCCGGACTGGAGCGGCTTCCCGTGGCACTATTGACGGTGATAGGTGATGATTGAGGAGGCGGCCTACGAGTGTTGATGAACGGAACCTGAACGATCGGCGTAAAAGCATCAGAAAATCCAGGAAAATGATGATAGGGCTATGCCGAAAACGTTTACGATAGAGCTTCCCGACGATGCGTTTTCCGCGCTTCGCACATCGCCCGACGAGTTTGTGATGGAGATGCGTCTGGCCGCTGCCATCAAATGGTATGAAATGGAACGTATCTCACAGAGCAAAGCGGCCGAACTCGCGGGCATCTCGCGCGCTGCTTTTGTCGATGCCCTCTCCCGTTACGACGTAAGCGCGGTCCAGACGTCTCCTGAGGGGTTGGAAGAGGATTTCCGCGTGGCGCTGGGTCGAGAGCCAACTGGGGGAGATAGTGAGTAGACGATGGGTATGTGATGCTTCACCGTTGATTCTGCTTGCGAAAGCCAAACGGGTGGGTCTACTTACCACGCTCTCCGAGCCCTTAGTCGTTCCCGAGGCGGTAGCCAAGGAAGTTTTGGCCGGTCCACAGGACGATCCTGGGCGCGTTTGGTTGGAAAGTCAGGCGCATCGCTATGTTCGGAAAACCGACGTCGTGCCTTCCGAGATAGCAGCATGGGATTTGGGGAAAGGAGAAAGTGCCGTGCTCGCTTGGGCATACACGCATGAAGGATGGACGGCACTTATTGATGACGGTGCTGCGCGACGTGCTGCACGAGCACTCGGTGTGTCCGTTTCAGGGACGCTGGGTGTCGTTCTGGCAGCAAAGGAGGAAGGTGCAGTTCGTGATGTTCGTCCTGTAATGGAAGCACTTGTTCAGGCGGGACTCCGCATAAGCAAACCGCTACTTCGGCAGGTTCTTCGTTATGCCGGCGAGTCGATGTAATGGGTGAGCCAATTATGTACTACATGACCGACGAGGCCCAGGAAGGCCGCGACGCCTTCCTCGAAAAACGCGACCCGGACTGGAGCGACTTCCCGTGGCACTACTGATGCTTCGGTTTGTGATTCCGTGTCGCCGGAAGTGGTCTCCCATGGTTTCAGGTAAAGGCGCGGGGGGAATCGAAGAAACGGCGGGGCGAAGAAACGAGGAGTTGGCGACATACACGGGGGCTCTTACTTTTCCTTGGCCCAATCGTCTTGGTCCCCGTCTTTGATTTAGTAGCCGGAGTGGGAGCGATTTTTCAGCCGGCGGGGGCCCTCGTAGAGTGACGAGGGTGGGGAGGAGTGGCGCCAACCCTTTAACGCTGTCATGCTGAACGGAGCGAAGCATTTAGGCGGTACCATTGAGTGCCAGAGCGCGGACTACGAAGTCACCCTTCCCCGCAGATACCTGCTGCCACGAGGGTATTTCTACCGAAGTCAGTAGCGCCCGTGAGCAGGGAGGTACAGTTTTGCCGAAGCAGCACACTCAGCGAGCAGCGTAGCGAACGCCGAGGGCGAGGAGAAACCAGAAACCGCCGTAGACCAGCGGGATGAAGGTGTTTTTGATCCCGGTCGTGAAGAGAGCGGGCGGCGCTTCACCGGCCTGCTCGGCCACGTTGAGAATCTGGACCAGACCGATCGACTGGCCGATGATGCCGAGCATCAGGGAGAGGGCGCCTACCAGCAATAGCGCCTGTGAGGAGGATTCATGATTGTCGTTGCGCCAACATACGACACTGTAATACACCACACCTGCGGCGCTTAGGGTAATAAGTGACATGATAAACGGGTTGCCCTGCATGAAAAGGTCGAGCATAGCGGATAGCATATTGTTAAATTGGGGCCTCATGGTGCAGATATAACCTCGCGAATCGAGAGAAGAGAAATAGCCACCTGCGACGCACAACGGCACTTTCGCGGTGGAAACCACGGATTCCGGGACGAAATGCACTTGCCGATTCGTCCAAAACCCGGTATGCTGAGTATGCTACAGCCATCTACCGTGACGGTATGACGCTTCCAACGCTGACACACGGAGGATACTGGATACTGGTGTACCTCTTTCTCGCGCTGTTATTTTCCGTGCGCGGCGAATTTGTGTACCAGGCCCTCTTTTTCTCTGCAATGCTTACGCCCGTTTTGATGGCGGCAACCTACGCATTTTTGTGGTTGGTTCTTCCTCGCTACTTCGGAAAAGATTGGCTTCAGTTTTTCTTCTGGTCGGCATGCATACTCGGCGTCACGTTCTACCTGGTCGTAGGGCAGGTCACCGTTCTTTTCGTACTGATCGCCGAGTACCAGATCGCTCACCTCAATCCTGCCCTGCACGACTTTTATTTTGTGATGAGCGGATCGCTGCTGGTGATTATGCCGGCAGTCATAGCGCAGACGCTCAAGGACTCGCGGCGTCTCCAGCGAGATCTGGAGCAACTGCGAGAACAGCACGCGGATTCTGGTTGCGTCGAAGGCAGGTGGCTGCAGGTAAGTGTGGACGGTCGCACAGAGCGCATCCGGACCGACCAGATCCGTCTTTTGGAAGCGCGCGGAGACTACGTCGATCTTTACCTTGGCGACGGCGTCCGCCGCACACGGGAGCCGCTCTACCGAGTGCTCGAGCGCCTGCCGGATCATTTCTTCCAGACGCACCGCTCGTTCGCGATCAACATTGCCTGGTGTCGCGCCTTCGCGCGCACGGAGGTCGATATTGACGGGCACACGGTTCCCGTTAGCCGAACGTATCGAGAGCAGACAATGCGACGCCTGCAGACATCCGTTCCGTCGTGAGGGATGTGGGTACAGGTGGCGTCGGTATGATGGTGAGGCACTGCACAACAGGAGACGCAACCCATCGGGTATTGGCAACAGCATCGAACGATATAGTAGCGGGCCTCCTCTGATGTCAGCGATCTCAGTGAATGGAAGTACAAACTGCTCCCATTATGGCAGGGGAGACGCTGAGCTTACGCGGGCGCAGGTTCCGCGGGTGGCAATAAACTATGCGGTAACATCCCTCCGAAACACCGGATATACGACGAAGCCATTTGCACCTATGGTGAAAGAAGCCCGCATGCACGTCGATACCTAAAACAAACTGGACGCATTCGGGGTAACATAAGACTGCCGTAAAAGCGCTTCCATTTCTGGCTTTAACCCTTTTTACCGATACCCTTCTTTCCATGGATAATCAGCCGTACGAAGCTCAGTATCCGATCCGATTCGTAACCGCTGCAAGCCTCTTTGACGGCCACGATGCCGCCATCAACATCATGCGGCGCGTGTTGCAGAGTAGCGGGGCGGAGGTGATCCATCTGGGGCACAATCGCTCTGTGAAGGAGGTGGTCGACACGGCGATTCAGGAGGATGCCCAGGGCATTGCGGTGTCGTCGTATCAGGGTGGGCACGTGGAGTATTTTAAGTATATGGTGGACCTGCTGCATGAGGCGGGTGCGGACCACATCAA
>SLED01000243.1 GCA_007124945.1 Salinibacteraceae bacterium
CAGCGCGCCACGGGCGGACGGTGAGGGGTAGTGTCACGCGATCCTGGTCCACTATTACAGTTAGCGGGTCGTCGGGGTGAAGCGAGCCGGGATGTTCGTTCAATTGTTCGGCACGGACGCTCCCTACCGGCAGGTTGGCCATTCCCGGTAGCTGGGGGATGGGAATCTCCCCAATAGGGCGCCGCGGGTCTCGCTCGAAGAGTAGTCCCTCCCGCTCTCGCCAGATGGTGCCGCCCGGCCATGGAATTTGTCGCCCGGTCTGGGCTGTAAGCAGCGCATGGAGCGAATCAGCAGTGGCGGCCGAGCGGGGAGCGTTGGGAAGCCATCGGCGAAGGGCTTCAAGCAGAATGCGGGTCTGCCACACGTGTGGCAATTTGCGGAGTCGATCGAGATTGAGTATGCCTCCGCACCGCCGCTGCTCGGCTACGGCCTCCCAGTGTTTTTCCAGCGTGGGCTGCAGCGTGGCGTCTACATAGCGACGGACGAGGTCGGCACTGCGGGCCATAGACTCGGTTACTTCTCGGTCAAAGTGTTCATGGAGCAGTGGCAGGATTTTCTTTCGGACGATTCCGCGCTCGTACGACAGGCTCTCGTTGGTCGGGTCTTCGCGCCATGAAAGCTCGTGTACTTTCGCATACGCCTCGATATCTCGCCGGTGCACTTCCAGCAGCGGACGAACGAGCTTCACCGGGCTGTGGTCGTATAGTTTTCGGATGGGTGCCATCCCGGCCAGTCCCTCCGGACCGCTTCCGCGCAGCAGTTGCAGCAATACGGTCTCCGCCTGATCCTCCCGATGGTGAGCCATAGCCACGGCGCTGGCCTGCACCTGCCCCGCGATCTGTGCACAGAATTGGTAGCGCACGTGACGCGAAGCAGCCTGAACAGACTCCCCCATCTCTTTTGCTACACGTTTGCCATCCACCTTGCGTACCAGTAGCGGCACGCCGAGTGTCTCGCACTGCGTTTCAACGAAGCGCTGATCAGCGTCCGCCCCGGGCCGGAGCTGATAGTTTACGTGCGCTGCGACAAGGTCGTACGAGAGATCATGCAACAGATGCAAGAGAACGGTTGAATCGATGCCGCCACTTACCCCAACGACGAGAGGTCCCGTCTCCGGGGAGAGTCCCCACTCTTCCAGGCGGTGTTTCACGTGTGGGGTGAGGTGGCTCATTCAGGACTACCCTCCGAAAACCACTGCACCAGCTCTTCTTCAGTGATGTGAACGAAGGTGCGGTTGCCCGACGGTGCATGGCGGTACTCGTCACATGCAAACAGATCCTTCACGAGACGCTCCCTCTCCTCCTCGGAGAGTGAGACTCCGGGACCGACGGCGTTGCGCGCGGCCCACCGCCTGGCCAGGGTGCGGCGCAACGGTGAGGAGGAATCTGACCTGTCAAACGCCTCGATCATCGCGCGTAAAAACTTGTTCTCCTCCCCCGGAGAGATTTCAGTCGGCACGCCAGTGACGCGCAGTCTTGGTCCGTCGATTAGCTCTGCGTCGAATCCAAGCGCAGATAGATGCGGCAGTAGCGCCCTGGTAATTTCAAGCTGAGACGGGTTCAGGTTGAGCGTGTACGGGAAAAGTAATTGCTGAGCAGTACCCTCGTCATCCTCCATAGTCGCAAGCGCGCGCTCATAGAGCACGCGTTCATGAGCCGCTTTTTGATCGACCAAGAGCAGCCCCCGAACGCTCTCAACAAACAGGTACCGCCCCAGCGCCTGCCATACCTCGGGAACGTCACCAGAGGACGATTCCGGCTCCTCAGAAAACTGATCCGACAGCTCTGGCCGGCTCTCCTTCTGCAGGTGGTAGTCCCAGTCATACATCTGGCGGGACACCTCGCCCGGCGACGCCGAGTCATGCCGGTTGTTTGCCGACGGCCTACGCCCTTCCCAGCGATTCGCCGGCCTGCTCGACGAGGGACCGGTAGGGCGGTGGGGTTTATCGCCTTCGCTTCCGGCAGGCGGCGCGTAGGGTGATGCGTCGAAACGCGGAGCGGCGGACGAGCCGGACTCCCCATCCGCGGCATCCAGGCTACCAACCTCGTCGAGATCGGCATCCCACTCAATCATGCCCAGCGCCTTCCGTGAGAGCGATTTGAGCGTTGCGTACATCCCGTGCTCGTCATCGAACTTCACCTCCGCTTTTGTGGGATGGACGTTTACATCTACCTTTCGGGGGTCCAGTTCAAGGAAAAGCGAATAGAAGGGATACGACTTCTCTGGAATGAGCCCTTCGTACGCCTCGCGAACAGCGTGATCCAGATAATAGTGTTTAACGTAGCGGCCGTTCACGAAGAAAAACTGCTCCCCCCGTGTGCGCCTGTGGAGCGTCGGATGCCCGATGAACCCACGTACGTTGAGATAGCTGCGGGAATCTTCCACGGGTAGCAGTTTCTCTGCATGCTCACTGCCGAAGAGTTCACCAATCCGGCGACGCATCTGCTCACGCCATGTGGACCCGTTCCGGCTTGTGAGCCGATACACTTCGTTCCCGTTATGATGCAAGCTAAAGCTGACCTCCGGATTTGCCAGCGAGAGAAACTGGAACGTCTCGACCAGGTGCTTGAATTCGGTAGCCGGCGTTTTCAGAAAGTTGCGGCGCGCAGGGACGTTGAAGAACAGATTACGCACCGCGATGGAGGTACCATCTGGCGTGGCCGTTGGCTGCTCTTCAACAGTCTGTCCCCCCTCCACCCGAACAAGCAAGCCCGCGGTATCAGATGATCGCTTCGTTGTTAGCTCTACATGCGATACCGAGGCGATGGAGGCAAGAGCTTCCCCACGAAAACCAAGCGTATAAATCCGCTCGAGGTCATCTACCGAACGAATTTTACTCGTAGCATGACGTTTAAAACAGGCGCGTGCATCGGCGGTGCTCATCCCCGATCCATCATCTACCACCTGCACCAGCGTACTACCAGCGTCCTTCAAGACGATCTCGATGTTCTTCGCACCGGCGTCGAGGGAGTTTTCCACGAGCTCCTTCAGCACCGACGCGGGCCGCTGCACCACCTCGCCCGCTGCAATTTTGTTGGCGAGCGTCTCGGGCATTACCCGAATAATTCCTTCATCAACTTCCGTCACACAAACCTCGGCAAAAAGTACTCGAACGTCGAGTTGATGGCGGCACCCCTACAGGAGATAGTAGATGTAACCCACCAGCATGAGCAGAATCAGCAGATACAGCAGACCGGATTTGTCCCGGCGATTATGACGCGACTTTCGCTTGATGCGCATCCGATACCGGAGATCTTCCTCCTTCTCCGGATTATAGTAGCGAGGTTCGTAATCAAACCGTTTGTGTTTTTTCCGTGTGCCGAATGAAAATAAACCCATGATACAAGAAGAGCCACGTCTGGTAGGCAAGCTCGTGTAGAACAGGGGTTTCTATATGATCGTTCCTCTATCCTTTGTCGACATTATAGGACGTCAGCTACCCACCTCAGGTAGAGGAAAAAGAGCGGCGCTGCGAGAATCATGGAGTCGAAACGATCGAGGATGCCACCGTGTCCCGGGAGAATGTTGCCGGAGTCCTTCACATCTACGGCGCGCTTCATGGTGCTCTGCGCGAGATCCCCAAGTTGGCTCACCACTCCGCAAATGAAGG
>SLED01000288.1 GCA_007124945.1 Salinibacteraceae bacterium
CGAAGTACAAATACCGTCACACCCACCCCTGCTCCTTCGCCTCCCGGTAGCCCTTAGCGCGTAGCTCCGACGCCGGGTTGTCGAGCTTGCCGTACCCCCACTCATTGAGCTGGGAGCGGTCGCCGTTGTAGTCTGTGTGCGAGTCGGTGCGGACAACCTCAAGCACGTCGCAGCCGGCAACCGTGCCCAGGTCCGCGGCCATTTTCCACGTCTCGGCCTTCGTGAGGTACATCAGCGGCGTGTGGATGCGCAGGTCTTCATCGAGGGCCAGCGAGAGTGAGGTTTGCATCGAGTCGATAAAGACGCGCCGGCAGTCCGGGTAGCCGGAGTAGTCCGTCTGACACATTCCGCCCACGAGGTCGTAGATGCCCCGGGTGTAGGCAAAGCTGGCGGCCATCGTAAGGAAGAGTGCATTGCGCCCGGGCACGAACGACGCGGGCAGAGCGGGTGCCTGTTCGTGCGCAGCGTTCATGTCCTTGTCGTGCTCGGTCAGCGCGGAGCCCTCCAGGATGCCGTCTACATTCAAGAGCGTGTACGGCACATCCGCTTTCTCCGCAATCACCGTCGCTTGTTCGATCTCTACGCGATGCTTCTGCCCGTAATCAAACCCGAGGGCGTGGACCTCGGCAAAGCGCTCCTTCGCCCAGAACAGGCAGGTGGTGGAGTCCTGCCCACCGGAAAAGAGGACAACGGCGGCGCGGTCGGTGGATGAACGCATGGGCATAGCGCGCGGGTGAATATCCTACGGGCAGTGCATACGAATACACGCGCCATGGGCTTCCACCGTCCGAACCCTGCGCGGAAGGGAGCGTTTTTGATGACTGTTTTTATTCACCGATGTGCTCGCCCCAATGTCCGACACCACCGACCCCCGCACTGCCGTAGAAGACCAGCTAAGTGCCCTGGAGAAGGAGGCCGTGGAAAATACCCGCCGCTCCCTGGAGCACATGGAGCAGTACGGCATCCGGCCGGAAGGCAAGGTGCAGCTCTTCCTCCCTCCCGACACGCGCGCGGGCGACGAGCTCGACCGCCTGCCCTACCCGCACGAGACCCGGCAGGTGGTCACGTATCAGACGGAGCCGGGCGAGTTTTCCGCGCTCTGCCCGTTCTCGGGCCTACCGGATTACGCCACGCTCTACGTGGAATACGTCCCCGGCGACTGGCTCGTAGAACTCAAGAGCCTGAAATACTACATCATCTCGTGGCGCAACATCGGCGCCGCCCAGGAAGAGCTCACGCCGCTTATCTTTCAGGACCTGCACAAGGTGCTCGGCAACCCGGAATACCTCCGCGTGAAGACGGAGTACAACGTCCGCGGCGGCATCAACAGCACGGCGGTGGTGGACAGCCGGGAGCAGTAAGACTCACTCGTCCGGCTTCACTGTGAGGTCCTCCACGTAGATACAATCTCCGAAGGCAGAATCATCGGCGTTGCCGGCGTTGGCCGCGAGATGGAAAACAACCGGCGCACCGGTTTCCGGGGCGGTCCACTGGAAGGTCCACGCCACGGTCTGATCGCTCGTCGGCTCTGTGCCCTCTGCGGCGTGCTGTACGTACGTCACCTCGTCCGCAATCTCGGGCGTGCGCATCACCCGGTCGGTGTCCCACGAAAACGTGCCGGCCTGCGTGCTATCCGGGTGCCGGGCCGTAAGCTGGAAGCCGCCGTTCCGCAGGTGAGCGCTCGTAACGTACACCGTAAGCTCGTAGGTCTCCCCTGAAGCATACGTCTCGCCAAGGCCCTCAAGTGCCGCATAACCCTGATCGTTATTCACCTCGTGGTCGAAATGGCATGAGTGACATGTCTGCTCACCAAAGCCCCCGGTGTAGGCGCCATCGAGGTGGTCAGGGTAAAGCACCACGGGAGCCGGCGCGGAAGGCTGCGGCGCGGATGCTGCCATACCCGCAAAGACGAGCGGCAGTAGCAGCGGCATCAGCAGCCATCGCGTGGAAGAAAACACGGCCATCACCGGCAATTAGTTGATGACGAGCCGGCCGATGTGTCCCGTGTCAGTACCGAACCAGAGCGAGCGCGTCGGCTCATGGAAGACCATGTTGCGCAGCGACCCTTCGGCCGTCGGGATCTCGCGCGAGGCCACGAAGGACTCCGTGCGCGTATCAAAAGCAATAAGCTTGTTCGGGCTTAGGCCACTGGCCGAAAACCAGACACGGTCTTGATCATCAGTTAGCACCGCATAGGGCTGCGAAGCTTCGCCGTCCGGCATTTCCCATTCCGTAACCTCACCCGTTTCGACGTCGTACCGGCCGATCATGCCCGAGCGGTAATCGCCGTACCAGACGTTGCCGTCAGAGGTGACATCAAGGCGGCGCGGGCGGATTTCTTCCCGCGGAAGTGCAATCTCCTCCAGCTCCATGGTTTCCGGGTCGACGGTCGCGATCTTGTGCGTACCAAAGAGTGCAATCCACGGCCGCTCGCCATCGGGCGCCATCTGGATGCCGTAAGGGCGGGCACCCTCCGTTTCTACAGGAATTACCGTGGTTTCGCCCGTGGCGACATCAAAATACCCTACGCCGTTGCCGCCCTGTGCGGTAAACCAGAGATTGCCGTGTCGATCAAACGCAAAGGTGTGCGGATCGCGCGCGTGATCGTCCTCCATCATGTACTTGGTAATCTCGCCGGCGGCGTGATCAATTTTGCCTATGTGCCGCGCCCGGTTGCCGGCATACCATACGGTGCCGTCCTCTCCCACCACTACGGTATGCGGACCGGCCCCGTCCTCCAGCTCATGGTAGCCAAACTCCTCCGTTTCCGGGTTGAAATACCCGATGTAGTGCTGTCGTTGCCCGGCGAAGAATACGGTGCCATCCGGCGCCACAAAAGGGTCACGCGAGCGCGTTTCATCAAACGGGACGTCCCACTCCTCAAGGAACTGGATGATGTCATCCACGGGATCGTCCGGCGCGGCTGCCTGCACGGTGTCAGGCGTAGCAAAGGAAAGGGTTACGGTGGCAGCGAGAGCAACTAACAACAGACGTACCATGGCGGACCGAGGATGTGGGAGGAGATCATCCGATTTTCCCCCAATATACCCGAAGCACCCGCAGGTTGCAATTAACATTGCTACGTACGTGCGCAGGCCCACGAGAATCCACCGCGGAGGTTAGCGCGCGTCGGGGTCGTAGATATCATTGAGCACCCCGGCCATACGCACGCCGGCCTGCAGCAGGCGCTTCTCCACGATGGGCAGCGCGCGGTTGCGGTACTCCCAGCCGATTACCTTATCCTCCGGGAGATCGTACACCACGTCGCGGTAGCTCTTCGACTCCTCCGCCCAGCGCCGCACGGTGGCGCGCTGCCATTGCTCGACGAGCTCGTCGGTGGGGTGGTTGATGGCCCGCGCCCAGATCTGGTAGTCGTCATTCCAGGAGACGAGCAGGTCGGTGTCCCACACGCGGTGCAGATTCGTTTCCTGACCCAGATAGGTCACCTCCACGTCGTTTCCGCCGCGGTCTTCGCCGGTACCTACGTGCAACGGCTGATGGATGTCGCCCACCATGTGAATCACCATCTTGAGCGCATCGCGCTCCTCCTCGTCCGACAGGTCGCCCGTCTTCAGCGCGTCGATCTTGCGTTCCAGCGCTTCGATAATGTCGCCGTTGGGATTTTTGTGCGCCTGGTCGTACGTGGTATCATCCGGCACCGTCACCCAGTGCCAGTCGGCGGTGTGGCGGTACTCGTCGGTCGGACGCACCTCGTCCATCCACACAGTCGATTCCACAATGGACATGTCTCCAAGCACGCGCTCTACCTCCGCGCGCGTTGTCTCCGTCATATAATCCTTGGCGATTTCGCCGGTGATGAAGTGGCCCACGCGGCCCCACATCGCCGTGGAGCTGGCGCCGGCAAGCACGGTGAACAGAAGCACGGAGACGAGCGCAAGTGACAGCTTTCTCATGGCAGCAAGCAGATAACCTTGATGGTCGGGAGCCACCAATGTGCGCATTGCCGCACTCGAAAACAAAAAGGGCCAGCGCTCCGGCTACCGGTGTGAGCGATTCTTCCTGATTTTTCGCAGATCGCCCGGTCCCGGCGCGATCTCCTCAGCAGGTCGAGTGGAAAAGCCCGCCTACTTTGCGATCTTTGCGGAGTTGATTGTAGCGCTCTACCGCTTCTTCCGTTTGCAGCACGTGGGTCTCCACGCCCTGCTCATCGAGATAGTCGAGGGTGTCATCCCGCACCTGCAGTCGCTCGTGAACGCCACGGGAGAGGATGACCGTCTCGCTGCCGTGCTCCAGCAGTTCCTCCACGTCGGCAATCTGTATGCCCGGCGAGTGACTGGTGCCGGTTTCGCGCCAGTCCCATTCGCGCGCACCGCCCGGATACAGCTTGGCGTCCTTGAACCGCTGCTCCCCGTCGTCGACCTCGATGCGACCCCACGAAAAATACGAAATCTCAGGTGATCGGCTCATCGCTACCACCTCTTTTCTTTTTGAGAAGGACAGCAGATGCTTGGAGTGGACTTATGAGCGCGCGGGTGGGAGGGATCCGGCCAACCAGGCTTGCTGCGCGCATGCGTCACTCCAGAAACCGCTCCAGCGTCTCGACGAGGCTTTCGCCTCGCAGCTCACTGCCGGAGGCTACCACAATACCGTCGGGGTCGACGAGGTAGTAGGTGGGGTAGCCGCGCACGGCAAACTGCTCGCCGTAGTCACCCTGATCGTCCAGCACCTGCGGCCAGGTGATTTCCTCGTGCCGCTCCATCGCACGTGTGAGCGAGGCCTCGCTCTCGTACGCGAAGCCCACGAGCTCGAATCGTTCGCCGCCGAAGCGTTCGTACACGTCCGCCAGCTTGGGTAGCGCGTCGATGCACGGCGCACACCAGCTGCCCCAGAAATCCAGCAGCACGTAGGAGCCCCTCAGGTCAGCGCTGCTGATGCTCCGTCCATCCACCGTTGTTGCGTCCCAGTCGGGCGCCGGCTCATCTTTGCGAATCGCTACCGGAGCGTCTCCCGGCTCGGCCGGCCGCAGGCGCATCTCCGAGCCGAGCGGATCGATGCTGACGACCTCCCACGTGTCACCACCCAGTTCGAACGTCGGTGCAAGGAAGTACTGCTCACGACGATGCATCTGGTTGCGATCGATCATGACCACTTCATCCGACCCCGAACCAATGTCCGCCGAGCCGCTGCCGTCGCGGTCTACGGTGAGGAAAAAGAAATTGCTGAAGACGGAGCCCATCTGCACTGAAACACCAAACTCGTGCCCGTTCACCTCGCCGATACGGTGGTACATGGGCGTTGAAATGGCGAAGATCGGAACGCCTTCCTCAAACTGATTGGCAATGGCTTCAGGTATTTCCGGGACGTGTCGTAGCGTAATTTCTACCGAGTCGCTGTGGGCGATGGCCGCCTCGCGCTCGCGGAGCGACACCGTACCGGCCCATTCAACCGACGCGGTATCCGAGGGAATCGTCAGAATATGATCATCGGTGACAAGGTGCTGATCGCGGTCGCGATCCACGTAGACGTCCCACTCTCCGTCCTCTCCTTCGAAGGCTGCAAAAAGCAGGTAGCTTGAAGACAGGTGGGCGAGGCGCTGGGCGTACACGGCAGGATCGCTCAGGCCTTCAGGAAGGGAGTGTAGCGCGACTTCTTCGTCCGAATGCTCCATGATGGGCCCGTCGATGGTACCGAGGATGCCGCCGCTCTCCGACATGTCGCGCCCCTCGCGCGTGAGCGTCAGGTCCGCTGGCTCCAGAGCCACGACTGGCCAACGCTCGGCCAGACCCTCGGGTGGAATGTCACGCCAGACCGCGACAGTATCCCGCACCGTCTTGTCATCATCAAATGTGACCGAGCGCAGTTCGGGATAGGTGTAGTCCGGCTCCTCTTCCACCCGAAAGATGGAGCCGCGCGTGTAGTTGTATCGCTCCTCGGCGCCGCGCGGCGCGGTGATGGACAGGCGCCAGACGTCATCGCCGGCATCGGTCAGCTCCTTCGAGAAATCCTGCGGATGAAAGCCGGTGCCCTCATGCCCGGGATCCCACCGGTTGAGCGACCCCGCCCAGAAGATGCGGGCGTCGGACGGTGTTTCAGGGGGGACGACAACCTCAACGGTAACCGTGACGCTGTCGTCCGGCGCACCGATCAACTCTGACGGCCAGCTGAGAAGCAAAAGGGGCAAAAAGAATACGCAAAGCCGCATGATGAAAGATCGACAAAAGTGGTGTGATCATTAACGTACTATATATCGCGTAATTATCACAAGGGCAACCACTCGCTGGTATTTTGTTCAGGGAATAACCTGAACTACGACCGTTCAAGGATTCGGGGGAAGATGCTGTTGATGAACGTGCGGTCGAGTTTCCTCACATGCCTCCGCATCGACCTGCGTCCGGAATGGGTCCTCGTCTACGCATTAACAAAGTGCAAGAAGGTCTACTTGTCCCTTAAGCTGTCTCTTTCTGACTATTCTCCCCACCGCCATGAATCGATTTGAGTCCGCGCTCCGACGCCTACTTGCAGTGGTAATTTTTGTGGCTGTGCTGCCCTTTATGCTCAACGGGTGTGCTGCCGTAGAGCAGGCTGCTCGGGAGGCGACCGGCGACGCTATCGGAAGTGCAATAGAACGCGAAATCGCGAGCCAGATTGCCGGATACACGGACGTCATGCTCTACCAGCTGGCGCATACGCAAATCTTCCACCTCGGCGGCTATGGCTTCTACCAGGATAACTTCGCAGAAGGCGAAGGCGCTACCTGGGACCTCGAAACTCGGGATGGTGACGAAACGATGTCACTGACAGCCGAGCGCGCCCTGCTTCAGCGTCTGGATGATGGTACAAGTTGGTGGTATCTGCGCTATCAGGCGGAGGACCAGGACGCGCTGGAATATGAGATACGTATGGACGCCGATATGCGGGCTCATGAAATGTATTTCCGTGATCCGGAGAGTGGCGATATTCGCTATCACGAATTTGCTCACACAGCGGCCGAGCAGGCTGAAGCCGAAGAGGGTGAGGAAAGCCTGGAAGATGCCGGGTTTCGCACGGATTATCGCCAGCTTGACCAGAATGAGTGGGCAGATTTTCGAGAAGAACGCGTCACAATACAGATCGCCGGTCGGTCGTATGATGCCGACTTGTTGACGTACACCGAGACGGACCCTGACGACGAGGATCAGACCTATACCTTCCGGTGGTGGGTAAACGAGGATATCCCCGGTCATCTGCTCCGATACGAGTTTTCAGATGAAGAAGGTGGCCGTCTCGAAGGACGCATGACCGACATGCGTGACGACTATCGCTCGAAACTGGGAGCGTTGTAATCGGGGCTGCACGTAGCGTAATTCGCCACAAAGGAAGCACCGTTCGCGTGGGTGCATCGGGCGCGTGCACTCTCGTTGCTCAAGGTGGCCGGGCCGGCACCGTTTCGGTTAATCCGGACGGAGCCAACGCCACGTCGTGAGCTATTTGGCCCGATTATTACCCGGGCCAGCCTCCAGTTTGTCCTGTAGCCGGCGTCAAGTACACATTATAGAGTGCAGGCATTGATACACGTCAATGCCTTACCAGTGCAGCATCTACTTCTGATGTTGCACCTCCCATCGAAAGAACCTCTAATTGGTACTTGAGACCTATGATGCACCGCATCAACAAAACGATTCTCCTATTTCTACTTTTCGCATTGCCCGTTTCGCTCAGTATAGCCTCAACCGCTGAGGTCACGGATGATCTGACGGGCGAACATCTTGAACCACTTATCGAAGAAGAAATCGGCACGTTTACGCTCAGCCAGGCCCGAGCCATGAATGACGCCTCGGTGCAGTTCGTCTACGAGACGGAGGACGGCGTTGAAATACAGATGCGCATGGGCTACGGAGCCGATGCTGCTGATGCATACCGTGAGTTAAGGGGGCAGCTTGGTATGGCAAATCCGGAGAGCCACGAGATTCAAGTGCAGGGGAAGGACGTGACCCTGTTGTCCGTGGAGGGTAACCTCATGGCATCCACCTTTTTCGATCAATGGCTCATTGCGGGTGCGTTCGAAGGCGTAGATGCGGAAGCAGGCCTGGAGGCCTTCGCCGAAACGGCATCTGCCTTCTTTGAAGCCTTCGACCTCGAACGGCTCGCCGAATGGTCACCACCGGAAGGAGTAAACGTAAACCTGGCTGACGTACAAACCGGGGTAACCGACTGCTACAACATGGACTGTTTTGGTGAGGCTGTAGCTGCGTGCGAGCCGGCACAACTATACGGTATGCTTGGCCGCAATGTAACGGCGCGCTACCTTGTAGAGGAACCCGTGGGTGCTGACCAGTGCCAGGTGTCATTCGTGTTCAAAGATAACCCGAATGATGAGTGGGAAAACCAGCCCATGTACTTCACACTGGACCGCGATGGAGAGTTTAGCCAGGATCTGCTAATGTCTATCATGGATGAGTGCACTGAGGGCGATAGGGAAGCCTATAACTGCGACGGCCCGCTGCTCGATCTAATAGGCCAATAGGCTGTGCACTGTTCGAACATGACCGTCGTGGGCCTCGCGCGATGCTGGTATCGCCAAAGGCCCGCGGCGGTATTGTTTACGTGATGCGTTTTACCGAACCACGAGAACGGGGGCGTTTGCCTCGTACATGACCTTCCGCACCTGCCCCGGTTCAGACGGCAGCCCGGTTGCAGGCGTGACGAATAGTCCCGCCGATTCGCTGTAGACGGCACTCCCGATGTAAACCATCTCTGCGGGGCGCAGCGGTCGAATCTTGAGATTGGAAACAGCGCTCCCGTATGTGCGCTGGAGCCACTCTTCCCGCTCGCGCTGCACGTCAGCGTCCTTAGAGGAGAGCAATACCGATAGGCTGTTTCGGCTCTGTTGAGCGATTTGTGCTGCCAGGTCAATAGCGCGCTCTGCTGCCTCCGACCCATCATCGTAAACAACAACTCTTTTTTCAGGAGCAGCTAACTCGCCGAGCACGAGTACAGACGTGGGAGCGTCGCGCAGCACATGTAGCGCGGTGGTGCCGAGCTTCCGGCGGCTGGAGCGCTTGCTCGCCTTTCCGACAGCCAGCAGATCGGCCTCACGTGCGGCACTGATGAGTGCCTCCGCAACCCGCCCTTCTATGGTTTGAAAGGAGTGCTCTATTCGTTGCGCGCGCGCAAGCTCTTCCAGCTCACGCCGAGCTCGTTCTGCCATGCGTTGAAACTGGGTCCGTATCTCATCCTTCTGGAGCGAATGTGGCGCCCGGGCGAACGCCCGCACTTCCCTGGCTACAGGCAGCGACGCAGCATGAAGCAAATCCGTATCCTGCACGAACAGAGCCGTAACGCTGGCCCCGAACTGAGCAGCGAGGTTGACTCCTGCACGCAGAGCGGCCAGGCTATAGGGAGAGGCATCCACCCCGATGACAATGCGCCTTATCACACGGTGCTCTTCCTTCTGATCACTCATGGGCTGCCTCCTCTGCCTGTCCATCTCGTAGGGCGTAATGACGTCGCTGGTCAGCCAGCCGCTCAAGCCGACGCTCTACCCGTGCGTTAAACGAGCCCTCCGGATAGTTGCCCTGCTCGTCACGCGTACCGGCCTCGTGATCGGTAAGCAGCTCGATACCCTGGTCGATCGTTTCAACGGGATAGATATGAAAGCGCCCTTCCCTGGCCGCCTCCAGCACATCCTGGCGTAACATCAGATTCTTTACGTTGTCAGCCGGGATAAGTACTCCCTGATTACCAGTGAGCCCCTTGCTTCTGCACACGTCGAAAAACCCTTCCACCTTTTCGTTGACGCCTCCTATCGGTTGCACAACCCCGTGCTGATTTACCGATCCCGTCACCGCGAGCGACTGCTTCAAGGGTACGTCGGCGATTGCGGAAAGAAGCGCGTAAAGCTCAGCGGAGGAGGCGCTGTCGCCCTCGATGCCACCGTAGGACTGCTCGAAGACGAGGCTGGCTGTAAGCGAAAGGGGTTTGTTGGGCGCGTATCGACCACTCAGAAAACCTGACAGAATAAGCACGCCTTTCGAGTGCAGCGGTCCGCCCAGCGCCGCTTCTCGCTCGATGTCGATGATTTCACCTTTGCCAAGGCGCACGCGAGCAGTAATGCGGTTGGGTCGGCCGAAGGAGAACTCATTCTGCTGCAACACCGATAGTCCGTTTACCTGACCTACCTGCTCACCTTCGGTCGATACATAGAGCGAATCCCGTTCGATAGCCTCGTAGATGCGCTCGCGCAAGCGGTCGGCGCGCCGCACCTTGGCATCGATCGCCTCCTGAACGTGCTCAGCGGATATCACGTCCCGGTCGTTCTTACCGGCCCGGTAGTCAGCCTCCCGCAGCAAGTCACTGATCGACCGCATGTGGGTGCTGAGCTTCTCGCTATCACTCACGAGGCGCGCGCCACGGTCGATCACCCGGGCCACAGCCGTACGATCGAGTGGGCGGAGATTTTCTCTCTTCGTGATGGCCGCCAGCATGCGAGCGTACCCGGTTTCGGCGTCGTTGCGGTCTACCTCTTCATCGAAATCAGCCATCACCTTAAACAGCTCGGCCATATCCGGGTCGAAGGCTGAAAGCAGATAATACACCAGCCGGCTGCCCACCAGCACAACTTTCACGTCAAGAGGGATCGGCTCGGGATCCAGCGTGACGGTGCGTATCAGGCCGAGGG
Source organism: Salinibacteraceae bacterium (assembly GCA_007124945.1). GTDB lineage: Bacteria > Bacteroidota > Rhodothermia > Rhodothermales > Salinibacteraceae > Tc-Br11-B2g6-7. The sequence goes on from SLED01000288.1 coordinate 10,619, forward strand.
CCTCTCCGGCCGATTCTATCTCCAGCTCTTCCGCCTGCAGCGCCCGCTTCAGTCCTTCCCACGCATACGGGTGCATCAACAGCTTGCGCGCCTCTACAACAAGATACCCACCGTTGGCGCGGTGTAACGCACCTGCCTTGATCAGATTAAAGTCGGTTACAAGCGCACCCATGCGGGCAATCTGCTCAACCTGCCCGATGAGGTGCTGATACGTCGGATTGTCTTCAAACACTACGGGCGCGCGATCATCCTTCCCGTGATCCACGATCAGGTTTACCCGATACCGCCGCCAGGGCCCTCCTTCGCCAAACACCGCACCCTTTGATTCAGCGTCGTCCTTTTCGTTGGAAAGATTCAGCAGCGCGTCCACATTATCCACAATATCGGTACGCACCGCGTTCAAATACTCCTGCACCTCCTTCAAGCCCTCGTACTTTTTGTGGAGGCGGTCTACAAGATCGTCGACGGCGTACCCGGCCATCTCTTGATTAAGCTCCCGGATGCGCTCCTGAACCTCTCGCTGCTGCTGCGGCACCTTCCGCAGAATGTCCTGAAGCTCATCCTGCAGCTCTTCGATGTTGGTGCGGACGCGCTTTTGCTCTTCCTCTGGCAGCGCTTGAAATTCCTCCGGAGGCACCACATCTCCATCACGTATCGGCGCAAAAACGAAGCCCTGCGGCGTTCTCAGAACGGCGATATTCTCTTCACTCGCACGCTCGCGGAATTCCTCCAGGGCGTCCTCATGCCCCTGCCGCACTTCATCCTGTATGAGCTGAAGCCGCGTCTGGTACTCCTCACTCTCGAAGGTGGCAGGTAGCGCGCGCTTTATCTCATCGATAAAGTTCTGCACGTCATTGCGCAACTCGACGCCCCGGCCGGGAGGAAGCTCAAGGGCTCGGGGACTGCGGCGGTCGTCGAAATTGTTGACGTAGCACCAGTCGGGTGGAGCCGCCTGGTCTTGCGCAGCCTCTTCAAGTAGCTGATCCACCAGCCTGCGGCGCCCCGTTCCCGGCGTTCCCATCGCAAAAATGTTGTAGCCCTTACTGTCGATCTCAACCCCAAATTCGATCGCCTCGCGAGCGCGGTCCTGCCCCACAATTGAATGTTCGCCGTCGAGCTCCGCGGTCGTCTCAAAATCAAAGTGCGACGGGTCGCACGTACGGCGAAGCAAATCGGTTGAGAGCGGCTCTGTCATACGATCCCCCGGTGCGGTTTGTGTGTTCGTAAGATGGGCTACTCCGGCGGGCCTGAACGCGTCGCGCGCCTGCGGACGGCCAGCGCTTTACTACTGCTGATGCCCCTGCTACTTCTGTGATGTTAAGTAGACAAATGTCGCAGAAAAATGTGTCAGGGATTGCAGGTGATTGGCGTGGTGGATTCTCCCATTGGCAACATACCCTGTGCGCGGTAGTCCGCTGGGCTACATGTTGCTATGTCGCTCTGTAGCGCCGCGATAGCGTCATCGGTCGGGCGTCCAGCGCGCCGCTGGTATTACGGTACCGGAGCGCCCGCCGCCCAACCCTGGCGCATACGATTCGTACTATGCAGCGCTTGAAGACTATGCGCGAGCTGTGGGTCGGACACTACGCCCCGTCAATCGCCCCAAACCTGATGCCCGCTTACCCGATGCCCCCGGATCCCGACCTTTTTGCCGAACGAAAAGCGCTCGTTCAGGCGGCGATTGCTGTCTACATGGACGAGGAGACGCTGCTGACCACCGGTGCGATCTGTGATCAGGCAGGCGCGGAGCGCATCGCGTTCGTGTCGCACTTCGACGAGCCAGACGACGCGCTGGAAGCCTTTTACACGCTCATCTTCGACCAGTACCATTTGCTACGTACCGCTACTGAAGGGTACGAGCAGTTTTCGTTTGAGGAGAAGCTGGCCACGTTTCTCTTCATCCTGATTGACGCGCTGGAGGAAGAGCGGACGTTCGTGCAGGAGACGTTCGACACGCGCATCCGGTCGAGCGCGGGGTTTCGTTCGGCGATTGGACGCGAGCTTGAGCGGCTGCTCGTAAGCGAATCGGTACCGGAGCTCAACCAGTTTGTGACAACGCAGTGGCCTATCAAAACCTCCTTCACGGAGGCCGTGATGCGCATCATCCGCTTCTGGCTACACGACGACAGCGAGGATCGCGAGGCTACCACCGCGCTCATCGACAAGCTGGTCGGTTTCACCGCCGACCTGGTAACGTTTCGAGGGATTGAACGCGGTGCCGACCTGGCCTGGTACGCGTCGAAGGTAGACGTGCTCGGGCTCCGTCGCTGGCCCATCATCGGGCGCTTTTTCTCGTCGTAGGCTGGCAAAGCAGCTTGCAAAAGCGCGCCTTCGCTGCGAAAGATACATCCACAATCTTACATCTGCCGAGGAACGGGCGGCCCTACCCACTCGTGATGCCCTTTTGATCCTGATCGCCTGCAGGCGGTCTCTGTACATGAGATGACGTACCATGAGTGA